>CAYYCE010000150.1:0-7031 GCA_964469635.1 uncultured Kineosporiaceae bacterium | reverse complement strand
TCCCCATCCGCACCGTCCAGTGGGACGACCCGATGGCCACGGCGATCCGGCCAGCCGACCACGATCGGGCGCGACCCCTGCTCTATGTGACCCTCGGGACCGTCGTCGGCACCCCGGAGCTTCGCGGCGTCATCATCGAGGCGGCCCAGGTCGGTGACGTGATCGCGTCGATCGGCCCGACCGGTAGCCGGGCTCAGCTCGGCGAGCTGCCGGTGAACGTCTCGGTCCATCAATTCGTCCAGGCGCACACCGCCATGGCCGCCGCTGATCTCGTCGTGCACCACGGAGGCATGGGCACGACCCTTGCCGCCGCCGCCCAGGCAGTTCCCCAGCTGCTCTTGCCTCAGGTCGGCGACCAGTTCGCGAACGCCGAGGCCGTGACCCGCGCGAAGATCGGCCAAGCCCTGATCGGGCCGCGCGCGGACGGAGCCATCAGCAGCGCGCTCGCCAGGCTCCAGAACCATCGGCAGGTCAGAGATGCTGCCAGCGCCGTCGCACGCATGCCGGACAGCGGCAGTGAGCGCAGGGCCGCGCTGATCGCGGCCACGGCGGTGGTTCAGCGGTTCCAGACATCGCGGACTTCGTCGATGACGGCAGATGCTTGGGCGCGGCCGGCTCTGGCTGCCGGGGCCCGGCAGGCCGGGTCGAGTGGGTTGCGGCCCATGTCGCGGCGGGCTCGCGCCGACGGGGTGACCAGGACATGTCGGACCGACGGGTCCAGGGCTGCGAGTTGGGCACCAGGCCGGGAGGTTCGGCGCATCGCCAACACCATGGGGGCGAGGACCACGATCCGTTCGGCGCCGCCAACCAGGTCGGCGTTGGTGGGTGAGCGGACCCCTCCGTCGATGTAGCGATGTCCGCTGATCGGCACCGGGGGCCACACAAAGGGGACGGCGCAACTGGCGGCCACCGCGTCCACCAGGTCGACCCCGCTGTCGGCATCGAACACCTGCAGTTGCCCGGAGTCGGCGTCCACGGCGGTCAGTCTCAGCTTCGGTCGGTCCGGCCACTGCCGCGTCGGCAGCCGGGACTCGATGACGGCCCGCCGCTGTGCCACCTCGACGGTGCGTGCCCGCATCGCCATGCGTCCCACTCGGGCCAAGGCCACCGATTCCTTCCGCGATGACAGGCCCGCCATCACCAACCGCAGGGTCGCCGTCAGGCCGACCGCCGCGGCCCGCTCACCGGAAGGTTCTTCCAGTTGGGCTTCGTACAACTGCTCGATCGGCCGACCACTGCCCAGCTGAGCAGCCACCGTCGCACCCGCCGACGTCCCGATGATCACATCGGCGTCGCGAAGGTCAACCCCGGCCTCAGCAAGCCCGGCGATCAGGCCCGACTCCCAGCCGATCCCGGTAACCCCGCCGCCTCCGAGCACCAGAGCTCGCACCCCACCGCCAACACCCACCCCACCAGCCTCCTCACCTCCCACTGCGGGCAGAACCCGCGACCCACGTACCCCCGAGGCGGTCGAGGATAGCGCTCGGCGCCACAGCCGCAGGCGCGGCACTAATCGCGGCGTGAGCCCGCCTCCGACGCGCTGGTCCGAACGCGCCTGGCTCGAGCGGGGCCGGATGAGCGGCTGCTCGCCTTCGGTCAGGCTTGCGCGCAGTGGTTGAGGGCCCGAACGGACAGAGCCGTGACCCATGCGAACGCGGTGATGATGCTCGCACGTTGGAAGAGTCCCGCCCGGTCGACGAGCGTCGGTGTCTGCCCGAAGCCCGCAGCTGCTGCAGCGAAATCCACGACCATCGACGCCGCCGAGATGGCGGAGTAGAGGGCCCACCGTGGATTCCCGCCCTGGTGGAATCGCCGGGCGTAGACGAGCGCGGCGGCAGGAAGACCCACGACGATCGGGATCGAGGCGAGGCCGTGCCTGGTCATCGATGAGGTCTGTCCGGTGGAAGCGTCGGGTGTCTCGGGTGGATAGCCGCTGACCGGGTCAGTGGCGAAAACGGCCGAAGCGAGAAGGCCGAGTCCGGCCCCGCCGATCAAGGTCGGTCCCAGCCGGGTGCTCATCGTGGCGTCGGGGACTCGGAGCAGGCCTGCTGCACCCGCAATGTAGAGGGTTCCGGCAGCGCTGAAGTTCGCGACCTGCACCCAACCGTGAGGGCCCAGAGAGAGCGCGCTGACCGGATGACGCAGCGGCCTGTAGTCCGCTCTACGGGCGCCTTCCACAAGAAAGACGGTGACGAACAAGGGACCGGCCGCCACTCCACAACTGAGCAGACGACGACTCAGCGACGCCGACCGGACGCGCCGGACTCCCAGAGGCATGACCCCCGAGGGTAGCCGAACGAGCCCTACCGATCTGGGACCAGTTGCGTGCCCTGCTGCCGGAGCGGGTCGTGGCCCATCCGCTGGGGTGTCACCGTCCCGGATCGCCGACCGGATCGTGTTCGACAAGCTGGTGCTGGTTCTGGTGTCCGCCTGGGGTATGAGAAGGTCGCCGATGTGAGCGTGGACGGGTGCATCGTGAAGGCTCCCTGCGGCGGCGAGGCCACCGGGAGGTCGCCGGTGGACCGCGGTAAGCAGGGCACGAAACGGTCCGTGCTGGTTGATGGTTCGCGACGGTGATCCGATCGTGTCCAGGGATGGGGCCGTGAGGTGGGCACAAGCGGCTGGTCACCCAGTCGGTTGGCCGTAGGGAAGGCTCTTGGTCGCTGAGTGCGGCAGGTTCCCTGCTGTCGTTCCAGACCCCAATAACGGCGTGCTCTAGGCGTTGGGGGAGCCGAGGGCTATGGCCGTGGCAGGAGTGCGTCACCGTTCGCTGTCCTCGATCGCTACCGACGGATCGTCGGTCCTCGACGACGATCAGCCCGGGCCGAACCCTTCCCTCGAGGACGGTGGCGGTAGCCGCGGCCACAACCGCTCCCAGCGACTGGAGTCCGGGTCTACAGCGGGCGGCCTGACGGCGCATGGCGCTTCGGAGCCGGGGGTGGACCGTTCGGGTGAGGGTTGGGCCGCAGGGTGGGCCGGGCTGGGCCGGATGGGGGATCGGTCGAGGCAGCCCTGGCCCTGCCGCTGTCGTCGAGACGTCGGTGTGGCCGTTGGGGTACGACCTGGCGGATCTGGGGTCGTTGTCGTCGGTGACGCGGTTGGTGGGGGCGCAGGCGGCGTGGGCGCGGGCGTATACCGGTGCCGGGGTGGACGTCGCGGTGATCGACACCGGGGTGGCTGCGGTGGCGGGTTTGGACGGCGCGGGGAAGGTGGCCACCGGGCCGGACCTGTCGCTGGATGCCGCCGAGGGTGCCCCGGTGGAGGTGGACGCGTTCGGGCACGGCACGTTCATGGCCTCGCTGAACCGGTCAACAGGACATCTTCGGCCACCCCTACGCCGCCGCCCGCAGCAACGCCACCGCGTGGACCGGTGGGAAGTGGAACGGCTCCCGCTGGACCGGCGACGACTGGCAGGGCAGCCGGTGGACCTCGATCACCTGGGACAGCACCGACTGGACCGGTTCCCGCTGGACCTGACCCGAACCCCCGTTCTATCGCAAGACCCGAGGCTGTTCTACACTGTGTCGAGCTTTCTGGGTGGTCGGCGACGGGCGACTGCCTTCGCTGACGACGACGAGGAGCTGGATGGCGCGCCGGCCGCATCTGGAACGTGCTGTTCTCGAGGCGCTGTGGGCGGCCGAGGACGGGTCGACTGCGCAGGAGTTAGTGGCGGTTCTGCCCGGTAGGCCGCTGGCTCAGACCACGGTGTTGACCGTCTTGGATCGACTGCACCGCAAGGGGTTGGTGCGGCGTGAGCGCCAGGGTCGATCGTATCGGTACTGGACCACGATCGACCGTGAGGCTCTGGTGGCGCGGACGATGCTCGAGGCGTTGTCCGACAGCACCGACCATGCGCTGGCCCTGTCTCGGTTCATCGACGGTGTGCCCGCCGAGGACGTCGACGCCGTGCGACGGGCACTGGACGCCGCCTCCCGCCGTCCGGATCGTTAGCCATGCCGGTTCCTGTCGGTGATCTCGACGGTGTGCTGTTGGTCTCGGCGGCCGCCGGCCTGACCGGGCCGGTTCCCCAGTTGCTGTTCGAAGCCCGGTGGCCGTGGCGGATCCCGAGGGGGTCGCCCTGGCAGCGTGGGTCCTGGTGGGGGCGGGTGCGTGGACGGGGGCGGCTGCGGCTCTGCTCGCGTTCGGGACGGCCACCTACGGTGGCCACCTGCCCGGGAACCTGCGGGTCGGCGTCCGAGACCTGCTGGCCTCGCGTGAGACGTTGCCGCCCAAGGGATGCGTGCTGTGCGGCATCGCGGTGGCGGTCCTGGTGTGGCAGCTCACACACGTGGCCTGCCGCTGGGCCACCTTCACCCGCGGCCGCAGATCTCACCGCGTCTTACTGGACGTCGTCGGCTCCCCCGACGAGACACTGGGGGTCGTCGTCCTCGACGACGCAAGACCGTTCGCCTACCACGTTCCCGGCTGGGGCGACCATCGCCTGGTGGTGACCCGGGGTTGTCTCGACAGGGTGTCCGACCTCGAGTTGGGCGCAGTCCTGGCCCACGAACGGGCCCACCTGCGTGGCCGGCACCAGGTGGTGGTGCAGGGTTTCCTGGCCTGGCAACAGACCTACCCGCGCTTGATCGCGCCCCGCCTCGCCGCCAGGGCGGTGCAGCGCGCGCGCAGGCTCCTGCCCGGTCGGCGATTGCCGCTGTCGCCGAGCCCCTCGTGATACCGACCGGTTGGCGACGACGGCCGCAGCGTCCTAGGAGCACTACATCGACATGCCCGGCATGCTCGACATCTCGGCTCCCGGTGAGGGCTGATGGCTGTCGTTCGGCGACGGCTGGTAGCTCTCGTTGCCTCCGGCGAACTCCTTGGCCACCCCGCTGACGGTCGCTGTGGCACCGTCCTCAGGGTGAGGGTGACCTCGACCGTCTCACCGGGCGTCACGGCGCTCTTCAACATCATCAACATGATGTGGTCGTGGCCCGGAGCCAGGCCGTGGGTCCCGTGGGCCGGTATGGCGAAGCCGCCCGGCTTGGGCTGCATCGTCATCTCCCCGTTCGCATCACGACCTCGTGGAGCTCGATCTTGACGGCGACGCTGCTGTCGCCGCTGACGATGGGCGCCCCCGACCGTCCGACGTGCTGTCGGGTTCATCGAGAGTGCTTCCTCTCCGGTGTATCGGTCAGTAGGCCATGCTGACCGTGCCGGGGCGGATGTGGTCCGCCCCGATGAACGGTGACTCCGAGGCCGATCAGCTCGGCGACCTGGTCCTTGATCGGGGCGTTGTCCCGCCACCGCAGGGCCGTCGGCAGGCCCTTGGTGGCCAGCTCGGGTGCGTTGATGTTGAAGAAGATCGTCACGGGCCGATTGAGCTTGCGCTGGTTGCGCGCCATCTGGAAGGCCATGTTGACCCGGTGCAGATCCTCGCGGCCGGACTGCAGGTTGACGAACAGTTCCTGGCTGAGCGCGGTGGCGGAAGAGTGCGTCTCCGGCCCGGGTCTGGCGGCCGCGGCAACGGTGTCCAGCCCGAACACCGACCAGCTCGCGATCTACGCAAGCGCCAACCCCACGCGTGCTGTGTCGCGAGTCTTCGTCATGATCATCGCCTTCTCGGGTCAGTGCCAATGGGTGCACGTTGATCGTCGCGAAGTCTCCGCGTAGGAGATTCTACATTTTGTAGATTCCTTCGTTTGAAGGCGATCACAGCACGGCGGGTCTTGTCGCCGTCGCTGAGGACGAGGGTGAAATTGACCGTCGCACATAGGCTTGCGGCGTGGGTCGCCGTCGCTGCGACGGTCTGCCTCACCCGATGGGGGTGCCGGTGACTGCGCCGATGGCGGTCTCGACGTCGGTGGCGGTCCACGATGGTTCGGGTGGGTTGGCCAGATTGCTGCGGCCTTCGTCGTTGAGGAAATGCGCCAGGGCGGCGGGTGGTTGTTCGCCGCCGGTTGCCGGGCTGGCGTCGACCAGCCACCGTTCGTGGCCGGAGCCGTCGATCACGAACACGACGTCCTGGTGGTTGACGTCGTAGGTCAACGGCTTGTTGGTGAGCCAGTCCCGTGGGGGTGGGGTGTCGCTGGCGACCTCGGAGTAGGACACTCCCAGACTTTTCCACAGCGTGACGGTGCCGGCCGTTCCGGCAGTGGCGAAGTCCCAATTGGGTTGGGCACCGAAGAGTTTCTGGTAGGCGGCCAGGCGTGTCGCGTCGTCCCGCTTCGGGTCGACCGTCACTTCGAGGAACCTCACCGAATCCCCTAGCCCTGCGGCCGCGGTGGCCTTGGCGGCGTCCCGCATGTTGACGCTGGTCATCGGGCAGACCTCCTGGCAGGTGGTCAGGAAGTCGGTGAGCACCACCGTCTTCCCGGCCAGCGAGCGCAGTGTGAACGTCGTGCCGTGTTCGTCGGTCAGCGGCAGGTCGAGGACTGCGGCGTCCAGGGGCTTGTCCAGCAGGGTGCCCACGGCAACGCCCGTGGTCGGCAACGTTGCGCTGGACACCGTGTGCGAAGAAGCGTTCGAACAGCCGGCGAGAGCCAGCACGAGCGCGCCGAGCGAGGCGACGTATCGGATGGTGCGGGTCTGGGTCATGTCGCTTGATTCTACAATGTATGGAATCAATGCAGAGAGGCCCTCCTTTTTTCTACATCATGTAGAATCTGGAAGAGTTCGGGGGTGCGTTCTGTCGCGGCGGCCGAGGCCGAGCCGTCGTCGGCAGCCGAGGACGATGTCTTCTCCGTCAAGTTCGACATGTGGCGCGACCAGGCCGCCACCTCTTCGGCGACGTCAGCAAGGAACGCGTCGTGCACGTCGACCAGTACTCCGGCGCGGTCGCCGGACGCTACAGCTACGCCGAGCACTCCCCGGTTGCCAAGGCCGTCAGCCCAGGCATCGCCCTGCACGAAGGTCAGCGGTTCGGCACGCTGAGCTTCTGGATGTCGTTCCTGTTCCGCGTCGGCGTGCTCCTCCTCTGCATCACCGCCCCGCTCATGTGGTGGCGCCGCCGCAGGCACGGCCCGGACGCCCCGTGAGGCCACCTGCCGATCCGGAACACCCCCGCTGGCTCCTGGCCGCGCTGGTGGTGG
>CAYYCE010000149.1:0-7044 GCA_964469635.1 uncultured Kineosporiaceae bacterium | reverse complement strand
CCGCGGAGCGTGAGCAGGTTGCCCTCGACCTTTCACGGGGTGACAGCGGCGGGTCAGGGGGTCAGGTGCTTCTCGAACCAGTGGTGGGCGTATCGCTCGTCGTTGAAGCGGGGGATCTCGACGTACCCGCTCCCCCGATAGAGGGCGATCGCCTCGGTCAGGGTGCGGTTGGTGTCGAGCCGCACCACCCGGGCCCCGTGCGCGCGGGCCTGACCCTCCGCCTCGCGCAACAGGCGCCGGCCGAGGCCGAGCCCGCGGGCCCGCGTGTCCACCCACAGCCGGATGATCTCGGCCGGACCGGCGCCGTCGAATCGCAGCGCCACGCACCCGACCGGCTCGCCGTGGCGCCGGGCCACCAGCACCAGGCCGGACGGCGGGGCCAGGCCGGCGGCGTCGGCGGACAGGTCCGCCGGGTCGTAGAACCCGTCCTCGAACCGCACGGCCAACTCCCGCGCGTACGCCTCCAGGCAGGAGCGGGCACCCTCACCGGTCGGGTCCTCGATCCGGACGTCGACCGCGCCGGCGGTGAGCAGCCGCTCGACCGTCGCCATTGCCTCGACCAGCCGGGCGCGCTCGACCTCGGCGAGCGGGGAGAGCAGCGAGGCGGCCAGGTCGTCGCTCACCCGGTCCAGCTCGGCCCGCTCCACCCGCCCGGCGGCCGTCAGCCGGGCCACCCGGACCCGCCGATCCGCCGGATCCGCCGCGACCGTCACCAGGCCCTCTCCCTCGAGCCGGCGCAGCAGTCGGCTGAGGTAGCCCGAGTCCAGGCCGAGCCGGGCCCGCAGCTCACGGACATCAGTGCCGTCGGCACTCACCTCCCACAGCACCCGGGAGGCGCCGAGGGGCCTGGCCCGGGCCAGGTACTCCTCCTCCAGCGCACCGATGCTCTGCGTCACCGTCCGGTTGAACGACCGGACCTGCCCGACCTGCCTCGTCATGGCCTCTGACTTTAGTCAGATATCTGGCGTCCGTCCTGCTGATCGCGCCGCCCACAGGTTCGCCCGGCCCGGCAGCCAGGTGCACCTCGCCGACATTTGCGTGCGCCATGACCCGGTGGGTCGACCCGGCGGGAGGCTAACCGGGCGTGCAGCTGGGCCCGACGGCGTCGCGCCCGGTGATCGGAGGAACGGGGTCGGCGGGCGCGGCATGATGAGCCGATGTCCACTGTCGTATTCGTGCACGCCCATCCGGACGACGAGGCCAGCCTGACCGCGGGGCCGATGGCTCGCGCCGCCGACCTCGCCGCGCGTCGTCCGCGGCTGCTCGAGGCGACCATGAACCGGGACGCCCTGCGGATGCTGTTCGCCGCCGCCCGCGACGCGGGGATGGACACCGGCGATTGGGACCCGATGGCCCCGCGGACGACGGCAACCCGATCGGCACCCCCGGGGCCGAACTGCACTGGCGCGCGGAGGTCGCGGCCTGGCTGGAGCGAAAGCGGCCCGCGCCAGACGGGCACAACGTCACGCCGTGCCCGCGCCAGACGGGCACAACGTCACGCCGTGCCCGCCAGACGGGCACGGCGTCACGCCGTGCCCGCGCCAGACGGGCACAACGTCACACACCGTGCCCGCGCCGGACGGGCGCGATCAGAGTCTCTGGACGGCGCGGCGCAGCCCGGCGATCCGGTCGAGCTCGCCGTTCACGGGGGCGATGACGTCCAGGTCGATCACCCCGGCCACCTGCTCGGTCAAGGACCTGCCCGCCCGCCGCGCCCGGCGGGTGGCGCCCCAGGTGGCCAGGCGCCGTCCGAGGATCGCGACCAGCACTCCCACCCCGGCCCCACCCACCGTCAGCAGGCTCGGCAGCGGGAAGCCGCGCCAGGCCGGAGTGGGCGGTTCCGGGAACCGGAACCACGCCAGCAGCCACAGCGCGAGGAGCCAGAGCAGGCCGACCACCAGCGCCGCCGAGGCCAGCCACTGCAGACCCCCGAGCCACCGCCACCACCGCGGCGGATCCAGGTGCAGATCGGTCAGCCCGGCGGCCTCGTCCAGGGCGTCGGGCAGGCCGTCCCGGGTGCCGTCGATCACCGACTCGACCGAGAGCCGGGTCTGCTCAGGCAGGCCGTGGCCGACCTCGCGGGACAGCGTTCGCAGCGACTCCTCCAGTCGGGCCACGGCCAGGGGGTCGGTCGCGATGGCCGTCCGCCGGACCGCCTCGGTGGCGACCGGGGGCCGCGAGGGTGCCGGGGTCCGCGTGCCCAGACCCAACCGGGACAGCGGATCGGGTCTGGCCCTGCGCACCCAGCGCAGCAGGGGCCATCCGACGGCGAGCGCTCCCCGGTGGCGGTAGGAGGCGGCCACCGCCGCCTCGATCCGCGGGCCCCCGGCGGCCTCGGTGGCCGCCTCGATCAGGGTGCGACGGACCAGGTCGGACACCGACCGGTCCGACAGGCTCATCAGCGATGAGGTGAGATCCGTTGCCAGCCAGTCGATGTCGGCGTCGATCCGGGTGACGATGGCGCGCCGCTCGGCGACCCTGGCGGCCAGCTCCCGGCGCAGCGCGTCGATCCCCTCGCCCGTGGTCGCGGACACCGGGATCACCCGGACCTCGCCCAGCCCGTCCTCGGCGAGGAGCCGACCGAGGTGGGCCACGGTGCCCGCCCGTACCTCGCCGTCCAGTCTGTCGATCTGGTTGAGCAGCACCATCGTCACCGCACCGTGGCCGCCGAACCGGCGCAGGTACCCCTCGTGCAGCGCGGCGTCGGCGTACTTCTGCGGGTCGACCACCCACCCGAAGACGTCCACGACCTCGACGAGCCGATCGACCTCGGCGCGATGGGCGGTGACCTTCGAGTCGTGGTCGGGCAGATCGAGCAGCACCAGGCCGGAGAGCTCCTCGCCCTCGTGCCGCTGCCGGTTCGGCACCTGCAGCCAGTCGAGCAGCGCGTCGGCGTCCTCGCCGTAGACCGCCGCCAGGGGTGAGGACGTCGTGGGCCGGCGGATCCCCGTCGTCGCCCACTCGGTCCCGGTGATCGCGTTGAACACCGAGGACTTACCGCTGCCGGTCGCCCCGGCCAGAGCGACGACGGTGTGGCTGGTGCCGTGGCCCAGCCGCTGCTCCGCGGTCGTCGTGGTGGTGCGGATCCGGGTCAGGATCGCGTCGTCCAACCGGCCCTCGCCGAGGACCGCGATCTCGCCCAGCGCCCGCAACCGGCGGTGCAGTTCGTCGACGTGGTTCACGACCGGCCCTTCGTCGGCGGGACCAGGTGGCGGGTGAGGTTCTCGGCGAGCCGCCGCAGTTCCTCGGGCGCCGATGCCTCGACGCCGAGAGTGAACAGGGCGTCCTCGTAGCGTGCCGCCTCGGCCGCGTAGACCTCGCCTGCCCGCCGCTCGAGCGAAGCCCGGGCCCGTTCGGCCAGGCTGCGGATCGCCTGGTCGCCGAGCAGCGCCTCCAGCAGGGCGTGTCCGGCGGCGCCGGCCCCGCCCGCCACCGCCGCCTCGGCGCCGGTGAGACCTCCGGTGTGCGCGAAGACGAGCACCATGACGACGGCCGCCACCCCGTTGACCCCGAGCGAGAGCACCCGCGCGGTGGACTTGCGGTCCCCGCCCACGTCGCGGACGAGGTCGAGCAGTTCGCCCTGCCAGGCCCGCACGGCGGCGCCCGCCCTTGCGTTCAGCTGATCCGAGGAACGGCCCAGCGTGCCGTCGTCCTCGGCCATCAGGACGGCACCGCCGGGTCGGGCGCGCCACCGGCTCGCGACGTCGGCGGCCGCCGCGTCCCCCCGGGTGCGGATCAGGGTCTGGACGACGTGTTCGACGGCGCCGGTGAACTCGGTGTGGCTGCGCGGCCGTCCGGTCAGGACCCCGGTGATGCGGTCGCGCAGGCGTCCCAGCCCGGTGCGCAACTGCCGGAACAGTTCGCCGGTGCCGAGCAGTTCCTCCCATCGGGCCAGCACCTCTCCGCGCAGCAGGGCGCCCTGTTCGATGTCGGTGCGGATCGTGGCCAGCGCCTCGTCGTAGGCGGTCCGGACGTCGGCGCGCAACTGCTCGACGAGCTCCACCTGGTTCTGCACCGCGCCGGCGATCGCGATGGTGTGGTCGGCCAGATCGCTCAGCGAGCCCTGCAACGATCGGCGGATCGCGGCATCGCGCGCCTCCCGGTCGCTGCCGAGCCGGTCCAGCCAGCCGCGCAGCGGCGCCACCGAGTCCGCAGGAAGCCGGTCCGCCACGAGCTCCTGCTCGGCCACTGTGATGATCGGGGTCTCGCCCAGGTGCTGCTCGATGAGCATCTGGCCCAGGTGCTCGGTCAGGGTCGCGGCCCCCTCCGACGGCACCCGGTTGAGCACGATGACCAGGGAGGTGCCGCGTCGCTGGGCGTCCTCGAGGAAGTCCCACGGGACGGCGTCGGCGTACCGGGCCGCCGTCGTCACGAAGATCCACAGGTCGGCGGCGGCCAACAGTTCGGCGGCGAGCGCCCGGTTCTCGACCGAGACCGAGTCGATGTCGGGGGAGTCGAGCAGCGCGACGCCGTCCGGCAGCGCGGTCGAGGCGACCAGTCTCACCTCCCGGTGAGAGGTGGCCTCACCCTCGAGCACCCTGGCCAGATCGGGCAGCACGTGGCGGGCCTGGAACCAGGCGGCGTCGTCGGGCTCGTGGACCAGGACCGGGGCCATGGTCGTGGGCCGCAGGTAGCCCGGGCGGGTGACGTCGGCGCCGAGCAGGCTGTTGACGAGCAGCGACTTGCCGGACCCGGTCGACCCCCCCACCACGACCAGGGCCGGCGCCTCCAGATTGCCCAGCCGGGGCACGATGTGGTCGTCGAGCCGCCGGATCATCGCGGCGGCGTCGCGGTCCGTGGCCTCGGCCCCGGGCAGCGCCGGGTCGAGCTGGAGCGTGGCCAGCGATGAGCGCAGTTGCCGAGCGGCCTCCAGAAGGGCCGCGATGTCGCTACTCATGACGGCGTCGACGCTATCCGACCCACGCCCCCTCCGGCGGTGATCATGAAGGGTGCGATCGGTTCATGAGGGACGACGGGGAGGTCGTCGCGGCCGTGGTCGGCGAGATCGGGCTCCCGGAGCCGACCACCGCGCCCTCGGGAAGCTGACCCGGTCCGACCCGACAGGCCCCGCCGGATCCATGGCCCGATGCGATCGGCCTGGCCTACCGTCGGGCCATGGACCCGGTGACGCAGACCTGTGGCTGCGGCGGCGTCGTCCCCCGCGAGGACGGTCCGACCCACCCCTATCTCGCCGCCGCGCCGGGCTGCTGGCGGCTCTACGGCGAGCTCACCCTGCGGCTGGCGGGACCGGGAACGGCGCAGCCCTCGCACGTGGACTGCTACGCCGCGCAGCATCCGGGGGGCGCCGAGGTCGACCGGCGGCAGCGCGCCTCGGTCGCCGTCCACCTGGTCGCGCTGTGCGCCCGGCTGGAGCGTGGGGTGCCGGCCGAACGGCTCAACAGGGTGCGGTCCCGGGTCACGGCGACGGTGCTCGCGGCGCGGGGTCTGCCGGACTGGCCGCTGTTGGCGGCACCCGAGGCGTTCGGACCGGTCACCGCGGCCGGCCTGCACGGGTTCTCCCACGAGTCGTCCCGCGGTCTGGCAGGAGACGGGTTCTCCGCCGCCCTGGCGGCCTGGCCGCGGTCGGTGTGGTCGGCCTGGTCCGAGCACCACGAGTCGGTGCGGGGCTGGACGCAGGCGGTCCTGGACGGTGACCCCTGACTCCTGCGCCCGATCCGGCCGTTCTCGTCAGTCGACGGCCAGGATCCGTTCGAGCACCGACGTCGTGTGCCTGTGCCCGCGCAGCTCGAAGCCGACGACCGTGACCCACGGCGCCAGCATCACCACGAGCAGGCAGACGGCCATCGACATCCCGACGGCTGCCAGCAGCGGTGCGGCGACGAGCACGGCCGCCGTGATCACGGCGAGCACCAGGTGGAACAGGTCCGGGCCGGGGATCAGGTATCGGTTGAGCAGGTAGAGGGACAGCAGGTAGCCGAAGACCGGGACGGCGAGGGCCAGCACCGTCGCCACCGCGTCGATGTGTGCCTGGTGCTCGATGTACAGGGCCGCCACGTGCAACCCGGCGCCGGTCGCCGCGATGGCGGCCAGGACGACGATGCTGCCGTATCCCCAGACGAAGGAGAGCCGCCGACGGGCGTGCAGGATCTCGCCCACCGGGGTGATGAAGTAGACCCACCACATGCCGAAGGTCAGGCCCATCCCGGCGATCACGACCAGCGCCGCCGACAGGGTCCAGCCCTGTTCGTCGACGATCGCCCCGAGCGAGGCGACCGTGCCCACCACCCCCTCGCCCAGGGCGATGATCGCCAACAGGCCGTAGCGTTCGCTGATGTGATGGGCGTGCCACGGCGTACCCCCGCCCGAACGGCGCTCGGCCAGGTGGGGCCCGGCCATCTCGAGCGCGAACAACGCCAGCGAGATCGCCGCGGTGGCGGCGAACGGCAGATGGAGCAGTGCCAGCACCACCCAGAACACCTGGGCGATGGTGATGAACCTGGCGTAGGTCAGGCAGCTGTCGCGGTACCGGGGGCTCTGGCCGGCGGCCCGGATCCACTGGGAGACCATCGCCAGCCGCATGATCACGTAGCCGGCGACCATCACCCGGCTGTCGATCCCGTGTCCGGCGTCCAGGGAGTGGAACAGCGGCGGCAGGCCCAGGGCGAGCACGGTGACCCCGACCATCTGCGCCATGGTCAGCAGTCGGTAGGCCCAGTCGTCGGTGTCGAACGCCGAGGCGAACCAGGAGAACTGGATCCAGGCCCAGATCACGGCGAACATCGAGAAGCCGAAACCGAAGAGCCCGGCGAAGTAGCGGCCCTCCGCCAGCAGGTGGGCCAGTTGGCTCGCGGCCTGACCGAAGGCGATGACGAAGGTCAGGTCGAACAACAGCTCGAGAGTGGTCGCCGTCCGGCCGCTCTCATGCGGATCGCGACCCGACATCGCGCGGATCCCATGGGCCAACTGCCGCTGGGCTGCCGATGTCCCCCACTGGTGCGATCCGCTCACGCCACCCCCGCCGCCGGTTTCTGGATGGGCATTCTGACACGGATCCCCACCCGGTGCGGCCGGTCGTCACCTGGC
>CAYYCE010000148.1:0-7048 GCA_964469635.1 uncultured Kineosporiaceae bacterium | reverse complement strand
CATCGAGAGTCGCAGAACCCGCACTGCTCACCGGCCTCGTCCTGGCCGTCGTCTCGGCGCTGCTCGCCGGGTGCGGTGCGATCGGCGGCGCCGGGCCGACCCCGGGCCCGAGCGCGACACCGGCCACGACGACTCAGGCCACCGGCCCGGCGTTCCCGCTGAAGGTCTCCTCCGACGGGCGATACCTGGTCGACCAACGGGACACCCCGTTCTTCTACGCCGCCGACACGGCGTGGACCATGCTCAGCCGGCTGAGCGTCGCCGATGCGAAGAAGCTGATCGACCTGCGCGCCTCTCAGGGGTTCACCGCGATCCAGAGCGTGCTCACCTCCTTCACCGCCGCCGACGGCGGACCACACGGCGTCCCGTTCGCCGACGGTGACCTCACCCGTCCCGTCGAGAGCTACTGGCAGGGGGTCGACGAGATCCTGCGGTACGCGAACCGGCGCGGGATCCTCGTCTACGCCGTCCCGTTGTGGATGGCCAACAACGGCGGCTGGGCGTGCGAGAGCGGCGGGTGCCAGGGCCCGCCGTCCGTCGAGGTCATGCGCACCTACATGACCTGGGTCGGCGAGCGGTACCGCGACCAGCCCAACCTGGTCTGGGTGGCCGGCGGGGACGACGAGATCGACCGCAACCGCGAGGTCAAGCAGGCCGGGGCACGGGCACTGCACCAGGCCGACCCGGGCCACCTGATGACCTACCACCCGCGCTGGCTCGAGTACGGCTTCGCGGACGAGGCCTGGTACTCGATCTACGCCTTCCAGAAGAACGACATCACCGCGCCGTACGACTACGAGCAGATCCGCGAGGCCTACGACCGGACACCGACCAGGCCGGTGCTGGACGCCGAGCCGCCCTACGAGCCGCAGACCGCCATGCAGGACGGCGACGTCGTGACGGCGGCGATCAACCGCCGGTTCGGGTGGTGGGCCGCCCTGTCCGGGGCGATGGGTGTCTCCTACGGCGGGCCGCCGGGGACCTGGAACATCGGCGAGAAGGGTGAGCCGGACTGGTCTGCGGTCGATCGGGACCCGGCGCGCCAGACCGGTGCGATCCGGCGCATCCTGGCACCGCTGGCCTGGTACCACCTGCGCCCGGACTGGGACGCGGAGGTGGTCACCGGCGGACGCGGCGAGTACGGCGGCCAGGACTACGCCACCGCGGCCGCGACCGAGGACGGCACCCTGGTCGTCGCGTTCGCGCCGTCCGCCCGCGAGTTCACCCTCGATGCGAGCAGGCTGAGCGGGCCCGCGACCCTCACCTGGTACGACCCGGTGAGCGGCGTGGTCTCCGGCGAACCGCGCACGGTCGAGCCGAAGGGGACGCTCGCCGTCGCCACGCCGGGCGCCAATTCCGGCGGGGACGGGGACTGGGTGCTGGTGATCCGTGCCTCCTCGTGACCTGCTCTGCCCGCCCTCGGGTGGCAAGCGCGTCGGTCAGGCGCCGACGTAGGCCGCGAGGTGTTCGCCGGTGAGCGTTGGACGGCCGGAGACGATGTCGGCGGGGGTTCCCTCGAAGACGATCCGGCCGCCGTCGTGTCCGGCCCCGGGCCCCAGATCGATGATCCAGTCGGCGTGGGCCATGACGGCCTGGTGGTGCTCGATGACGACGACCGACTTGCCGCCGTCGACCAGCCCGTCGAGCAGAGCGAGCAACTGCTCGACGTCCGCGAGGTGCAGACCGGTGGTCGGTTCGTCGAGGACGAAGACGCCGCCCTTGTCGCCCAGGTGGGTGGCGAGCTTGAGCCGCTGCCGCTCGCCGCCGGAGAGCGTGGTGAGCGGCTGCCCCAGGCTGAGGTAGCCGAGCCCGACGTCGCCCAGGCGGGTCAGGATGGTGTGCGCGGCGGCGATCCTCGCCTCGCCCTCGGCGAAGAACCCCGTCGCCTCGTCGACCGGCATGGCGAGCACCTCGCTGATGTCCTTGCCGCCGAGGGTGTACTCGAGCACCTGGGCCTGGAACCGTCGTCCCTCGCACTCCTCGCAGACCGTGGCGACGCCGGCCATCATCGCCAGGTCGGTGTAGACCACGCCCGCCCCGTTGCAGGTGGGGCAGGCGCCCTCGGAGTTGGCGCTGAACAGCGCCGGCTTCACGCCGTTCGCCTTCGCGAACGCCTTCCGGACCGGTTCGAGCAGCCCGGTGTAGGTCGCCGGGTTGGAGCGACGGGAGCCCCGGATGGCCGCCTGGTCCACCACGACCACGCCGTCCCGCCCGGCGACGGAGCCGCCGATCAGCGAACTCTTCCCGGAGCCGGCGACGCCGGTGAGGACGACGAGCACGCCGAGCGGGATGTCGACGTCCACGCCCCGCAGGTTGTGGGTGTCGGCACCGCGCACCTCGAGTGCGCCCGACGGCGTGCGCACCGACGGTTTGAGGCGGGCCCGGTCGTCGAGGTGACGGCCGGTGGTGGTGCCACTGGCCCGCAGCCCCTGCACGGTGCCCTCGAACACGACCTGCCCGCCCGCGGTGCCGGCGCCGGGGCCGAGGTCCACGACGTGGTCGGCGATCGCGATCACCTCGGGCTTGTGCTCCACGACGAGCACCGTGTTGCCCTTGTCCCGCAGTTGCAGCAGCAGGTCGTTCATCCGCTGGATGTCGTGGGGGTGCAGACCGATCGTCGGCTCGTCGAAGACGTAGGTGACGTCGGTGAGCGACGACCCGAGGTGCCGGATCATCTTGGTGCGCTGTGCCTCGCCACCCGAGAGCGTTCCCGAGGGCCGGTCGAGCGAGAGATAGCCGAGCCCGATCTCCACGAACGAGTCGAGGCTCTCCCCCAGCGCCCTCAGCAGCGGCGCCACCGCCGGCTCGTCCAGTCCGCCCACCCACCCGGCCAGGTCGCTGATCTGCATCGCGCAGGCGTCGGCGATGCTGATCCCCCTGATCTTCGACGACCGGGCCGACGCGCTCAGCCGGGTGCCGTCGCACTCGGGGCAGGTGGTGAAGGTGACGGCCCGCTCCACGAAGGCTCGGATGTGCGGCTGCATGGCGTCGACGTCCTTGGAGAGCATCGACTTCTGGATCCTCGGGATCAGTCCCTCGTAGGTGAGGTTGATGCCATCGACCTTGATCTTGGTCGGTGCCTTGTGGAGGAGGTCGTGCAACTCCCGCTTGGTGAACTTCACGATCGGCTTGTCGGGGTCGAAGAAGCCGCTCCCCTTGAAGATGCGGCCGTACCACCCGTCCATGCTGTAGCCGGGGATCGTCAACGCGCCGTCGTTGAGCGACTTGGAGTCGTCGAACAGCGCCGTCAGGTCGACGTCGGTGACCGAGCCCCGGCCCTCGCAGCGCGGGCACATGCCGCCGGTGATGCTGAAGCTGCGACGCTCCTTGACCTTCTCACCACCGCGCTCGACGGTGACCGCACCCGCTCCGCTGATCGAGGCGACGTTGAAGGAGAACGCTCGGGACGAGCCGATGTGCGGTGTCCCGAGTCTGCTGAAGAGAATCCGCAACATCGCGTTCGCGTCCGTGACGGTGCCGACCGTGGAGCGCGGATTGGAGCCCAGCCGCTCCTGGTCGACGATGATCGCCGTCGTGAGCCCGTCGAGGACGTCGACGTCCGGCCGCGCCAGCGTGGGCATGAAGCCCTGCACGAAGGTGCTGTAGGTCTCGTTGATCAGCCGCTGCGACTCCGCGGCGATCGTGCCGAACACCAGCGAGCTCTTGCCCGAACCGGAGATGCCGGTGAATACCGTCAGCCGGCGCTTCGGGATCTCGATGCTGATGTCCTGCAGATTGTTCTCCCGCGCGCCGTGCACGCGGATCAGATCGTGGCTGTCGGCCACGTGCGAGGCCGAAGAGCGGGTCTGCGTCGTCGTGGTCCCGCTCATCGTCTCCCCCGCTCCTGGACGAACGGGACTGCCGGTCACAGATGCGATGCTAGCAACGCGGGACTCCCCGCCGGCCGAGCGCGGTCGAGTCGGCCGGCCACTCCAACGGGCGATCCATCGGCGCCCGGGCCCGGTCGATGTTCACCGATGTGGACGAGGTGCGGGCGCGGCGCGGACTACGGATCGTCACCGTCGCGGCCGCCTCCCTGGCGGGCCTGGCCACTCTGAGCGGCCCAGCCCCCCAGGCGATGGCCGATCCGACGAACTCCGCCACCGCTCCCCCACTCTCCTCTGGGTCGCTGTTCCCCGCACCGTCGCGGTTGTCCGAACTGCACGACACCGAGCGAGAGCAGTCCGGGGCCGTCAAGGCGGCCCGCAAGGAGCTCACGGCCTCGTCGCGGGCGGCGGCGGCGGCGCTCGAGGCCTACAGCCAGGCCGTCCGGGCCCAGCAGCTGGCCCAGGTCGAGCAGGACGGCCGCCGCAAGGCCCTTCGGGCCGCCGAGGAGACCCTCGCCGTCCAACGGGCCGCTCTCGGTCGGTGGGCCCGGCAGGCCTACCGTGCCGGCAACAGCCTGGCCAGCAACCCCACCCTGGCCACCGTGCTGGGCGAGCAGGCCGCGGACGTGACCCAGGCCCGCCGCTGGCTGGCGATGGCGGGCAGCGGGAGCGATCGGATGGTCACGGAGCTGGAGGCCGCCCAGGCCGTCCGAGCGGCGGCGGTCGACGCGGCCGAGCGGGCGGCCGACGCCAGCCACCGGGCGGTCCTGGCGGCCGGGCAGGCCAAGCAGGCCAGGGACGCCGCGGTGACGGCGCAGCGTGCCACCCTCGCCCGGCTGCAGGACAAGCTGCAGACGACCCGGGACGCGGTGGCCGAGGCGGAGCATCAGGCGCAGTTGCTCGCGCAGGCCCGCGCCTACGCGGCCGCCCACGTCACGATCGCCGCCGGCGACAACCGGGTGACCGGCCCCGTGGGCAGCTGCACCGGCGGGGACATGCAGCTCTACCCCAACGGCCAGATCCCGCTGGCGGCGCTGTGCCCGCTGTGGGCCGCGCCCGGCCACGACCTGCGCGCCGACGCGGCGTACGCCTTCGACCAGCTGAGCACGGCCTACGCACAGCAGTTCGGCCGGCCGATCTGCGTCACCGACTCCTACCGCTCCTACGACGAGCAGGTGCGCCTGAAGGCGGAGAAGCCCTCGCTGGCGGCCACGCCGGGGACCAGCAATCACGGGTGGGGCACCGCGGTCGACCTGTGCGGCGGTGTCGAGAGCTTCGACGCACCCGAGCACGCGTGGCTGCTGATCAACGCGCCGGCCTACGGCTGGTTCCACCCCTCCTGGGCAGAGCCGCAGGGCAGCCGGCCCGAACCGTGGCACTGGGAGTTCGGCGGCTGAGCCACGGGATCGGGTCGCGTCGGCCATGATGTGCGGACAATTGATCGGCCGGGACCGAAGGAGGTGCGAGGGTGACAGGGTCAGGCGCCGAGCCGGGCGACGCGGTGGCAGCCCCCGACAGGGATGTCGACGAGGGGCGGCGCAGGCGGGAGCAGCGCGCCTGGTACTGGTACGACTGGGCCAACTCCGGCTATGTCGCCGCCACCGCCACCGTGCTGTTCAGCCCCTACCTGACCAGCGTCGCCAAGCGGGACGCATGTCCCGACCAGGACGTCGACCTGGTGTGCCGTACCAACCTGCACGTGCTCGGGATCCCGGTGAGCCCGGGATCGCTGGCCCTCTACACCATCACGGTGGCGACGCTGCTGTCCGCGTTGGTCCTGCCGATCCTGGGCGCCGTCGTCGACCGCTCGGGCCGCAAGCGGACGATCATGGCTGGTTTCGCCTGGGCCGGGGCGGTGGCCGCCGCCGCCATGGTGTTCGTCGCGGGCACCGACTGGCAGCTCGGCGTCGTCCTCCAGCTGATCGCCACGCTGTGCCTCGGCTCCTCGCTCGTGGTCTACGACGCGATCCTCATCGACATCTCGACCCCCGACGAACGAGATGGTGTCTCGAGCCGGGGCTGGGCGCTCGGCTACCTGGGCGGCGGCCTGCTGCTGGTGGTCAACCTGGGGCTGGTCACCGGGCACGCCGCGCTCGGTCTGTCCACCACCGCCGCCGTCCGGATCAGCCTGCTCAGCGCGGGGCTGTGGTGGGGAGCGTTCACCCTGGTGCCCTACCTGGGGCTGCGCGACCGGCCCCCGGCGATCCCGCCCGAGGCGGCCGCCGTCGGGCGCGGCCTGGCCCGGCAGTCCTTCGGCCAGCTCGCCCAGACCCTCAGGCACCTGCGCGGCTACCGGCAGACGTTGCTGTTCCTGCTCGCCTACCTGTTCTACAACGACGGCATCCAGACGGTGATCTACGCCTCGAGCATCTACGGCCAGGAGCAGCTCGGCCTGGACTCGGACCAGCTGATCCTGACCATCCTCCTGGTGCAGTTCGTCGCCATGGCCGGCGCCCTGGTGTTCGGATGGGCCGCGGGACGCGTCGGGGCGTGGCGATCCATCCTGGCCAGCCTGGTGCTGTGGTGCCTGGTGGTCGCCCTGGGATACCTGGTGCCCGCCAAGGCGTTCGGGGCCTTCCTGGCCCTCGCCGTCCTGATCGGCCTGGTCCTGGGTGGTAGTCAGGCGCTGTCCCGGTCCCTGTTCAGCCAGCTGATCCCCCGCGGTCGGGAGGCCGAGTACTTCAGCCTCTATCAGGCCGCCGAGCGGGGAACGAGCTGGTTCGGCACCCTGCTCTTCGGTCTCGTATTCCAGGTCACACACTCCTACCGGAATGCGATCGTCGCGCTCGTGGTCTTCTTCGTGGTGGGGGGTGTGCTGCTGTCCCGGGTCGATGTGCGCCGGGGCATCACGGAGGCGGGGAACCCGGTGCCGCAGGTGGTCTGAGGCTCGCCTGCCGCGATCCGGTGACGCGCTGCTCGCCGCCAAACATGTCGGATGAATCCGGAACACCGGTCGGTCGATATGCGTTACCCCCAGGTAGTCACGGACGAGGCGACCGAAGGATGGGCCGGGACATGAGCGATCGAAGCATGCGGGGGACCCGGCTGGGTGCCCAGAGTCTGGAGAGCGAGGTCGGGGTCCAGCCCGCGGCCCGCCAGGAGATCGCCTACCACTGCCCCAACGGGCACACGATGATCGTCCCACTGTCGGTGGAGGCCGACGTCCCGGCCGTGTGGGAGTGCCGGTGCGGCGCCTCCGCACTGCGCGAGGACGCCGAGAC
>CAYYCE010000147.1:0-7078 GCA_964469635.1 uncultured Kineosporiaceae bacterium | reverse complement strand
TGCCTTCCTGGGTCTTCTGGGTGAGGATGATGACGCGGGCGGTCTTCTCCCGGGAGAGCCCGCTCGTGGAGCCGGGCCTGCGGCACTGGGTCGAGGTGCTCATGCAGATCTATACCGAGGGGCTCTTCGTGGCCTCCCCCGCGACTGCGCCCCATCCCGAAGGACCCCCACCACGAAAGGAGTGACATGACCGACCTCGCCATCGACGCGCGGGGGTTGACCAAGACCTTCGGCCCCCGGCGCGGCATCGACTCGGTCGACCTGAGCGTCGAACCGGGCCAGATCTACGGCTTCCTCGGCCCCAACGGCGCCGGGAAGTCCACCACCATCCGCATTCTCATGGGCCTCTACCACGCCGATCGGGGAACCGCCCGGGTACTCGGCCACGACTGCCGAGGGAGCGCGGTCGCCATCCACCGGCGCACCGGATATCTGCCCGGCGAACTGGCCCTGCCCACCGCGCTGACCGGCCAGGAGACGCTGAACCGCTTCGCCCGCATCCGCGGGTTGCGGGACACCTCCTACCGCGACGAGCTGGTGGAACGCTTCGGCGCCGAGCTCGATCGCCCGATCCGGGCGCTGTCCAAGGGGAACCGGCAGAAGATCGGCCTGGTCGCCGCGCTGATGCACCGACCCGAGCTGCTCGTGCTCGACGAACCCACCTCGGGGCTGGATCCGTTGCTGCAGGAGGAGTTCAGCGACCTGCTGCACGAGACCACGGACGAGGGACGCACGGTGCTGCTCTCCTCGCACGACCTCGCGGAGGTGCAGCGCGTCGTCCATCGGCTGTCCATCATCAGGGAAGGCAGGATCGTCGTCAGCGGTACCGTCGATGAACTGCAGGCCCATGCTCCGCGCACCCTCGAGGCGACATTCGACCACCCGGTCGCCGCGAACCGGTTCTCAGACCTGGACGGCGTCCGCACCACTCAGTTGGCGCCGAACCGGTTGCGACTGCTCGTGTCCGGGCCGCTCGCCCCCGCATTGCGGGCATTGTCAGAACTCGACCCCGTCGACTTCGAGGCCCGGCCGGCCGATCTCGACGAACTGTTCCTGAGCTACTACCGCGACATCGACGAATCCGAATCCGCCACCGGGAAGGAGGCCTCCCATGTCGCTTGACGTGATGCTCCTGGACCTGCGACTGCGCCGCCGTTCGATGCTGGGGTACGCGGTCGGCATGGCGCTCTACACCTTCATCGTCGTCGCCATGTACCCGTCCATGAAGAACGACAGCTCGCTCTCCGATCTGATGCAGGGCAACGAGAAGGCGGCCGCGCTCTTCGGCGTCTCCGGATCGCTGACCTCGCCGGTCGGGTGGACCAACGGAAACCTCTACGCCAACTTCCTGCCGCTGCTGGTGCTCCTGCTGACCGTCGGCTACGGCGCCGGAGCGATCGCAGGCCAGTCGGAGGAGGGCACCCTCGGTGTGGTGGCCACCCTGCCGGTGGGCCGCACCCGGCTGCTGGTGCAGAAGGCGGCGGCCCTGGTCGTCGTCGCCCTGCCGCTCGCGCTGACGACGATGGCGGTGGTCCTGACCGGTCCGCACTACGAACTCGATCTCGGCCTCTGGCCGGTGATCGGGACGACGCTGACCGTCGTCCTGCTGGGTGTGGACTTCGGGTTGCTCGCCCTGGCTGTCGGCGCCGCCACCGGACGGCGCGGGGTCGCGCTCGCCACGGCGTCCGTCGTGGCCGTGGCCTCCTACCTGGTCAGCTCGCTGGCGCCGGTGATCGACTGGGCGCATCGGATCAGGTACACCTCGCTGTTCTACTGGGCCGTCGGCGACGGCCAACTGGTCGGCGGTCCGTCCAAGACGGCGATCGCCGTGCTGGTCGGGGTGGGGGCGCTGCTGCTGATGGCCGGGGTGGCCGCCGTCCGCAGGCTCGACATCCGCTGAACCGACCCACCACCCGATGATCACGGCCGTGGGACCGGGGTGGGGGCGCGGGTGGGGCAAGGGTGGGGGACCGCCGGGGCGACCTGGGATCCGATGGGAGAATGTCCGCCGTCATGACGATCTCCCGACGCGCCTGGTTCGTCTGGGCGCTGGGCCTGGCCGCCTACATCGTCGCCGTCCTGCATCGCACATCGTTCGGGGTGGCGGGCCTCGACGCCGCGCACCGGTTCGGCGTCTCGGCGAGCCTGCTGGCCGGTTTCACGGTGCTGCAGCTGCTCGTCTACGCCGCGCTGCAGGTGCCCGTCGGGGTACTGCTCGACCGGTTCGGTCCCCGACGGCTGCTGGTGACGGGTGCGGTCGTCATGGCCGCCGGCCAGATCGTGCTGGCCGTGGCCACCCACGTGGGCCTCGCCTATGTCGGGCGCGCCCTGGTCGGGGCGGGGGACGCCGCCACGTTCATCAGCGTGCTGCGCCTGGTGACCTCGTGGTTCCCGCCCAACCGGGTCCCGGTGCTCACCCAGCTCACCGGGCTGTCCGGGCAACTCGGCCAGGTGCTGTCCGCCGTCCCCCTGGTCACCCTGCTGCACACCCGGGGCTGGACGGTCGCGTTCACCGGTGTGGCGGCCGTGGGCCTCGTGGTGGCGCTCGCCGTGGCGGTCGCCGTCCACGACCAGCCGGGTGTGCCGGTGACCCACGGCCAGCCGGTGAGCGTCCTGCGGGTCTGGCGGGACCTGCGGGTCGCCTGGCTGCATCCGGGCACGCGGCTCGGGCTGTGGACCCATTTCACCACCCAGTTCTCCGGCACCGTCTTCGTCCTGATGTGGGGCTTCCCGTTCCTGGTCTCGGGCGAGGGCCTCAGCCGGGCGGCCGCGGGCCGACTGCTCACCGCGATGGTCGTCGTCGGCATGATCACGGGTCCCGCTCTGGGCCTGCTGGTGGAACGGCATCCGCTGCGCCGGTCCTGGCTGGTGCTCGGCATCCTGGCGGGCAACGTCACGACCTGGACGGCTGTCCTGGCCTGGCCCGGCCGCTCGCCGGTCTGGCTGCTCGCGCTGCTGGTGGTGGCGCTGGCGACCGGTGGCCCCGCGTCCATGATCGGGTTCGACTTCGCCCGCACCTTCAACCCGCCCAACCGGCTCGGGACGGCGACCGGCATCGTCAACGTCGGCGGGTTCGTCGCGTCGTTGACCACGATCCTGCTCATCGGGGTGCTGCTCGACCTGCGCACCGGGGGGGCATCCTCCTACGGGCTGGAGGACTTCCGGACCGCGCTGCTGGTGCAGTACCTGATCTGGGGCCTCGGACTGGTCGGCATCCTGCGCACCCGGAGGTCGGTCCGCCGGCGCATGGCGCAACGGGGTGTCGTCGTCCCGCCGATGCGCGAGGTGCTCGCGCGGCGACGGATCGCCCGGCGCAGGCGACGGCCCACGACCTCCCGGCAGCGTCCCTGATCGCGCACCCGCGCCGAGCGCCCGATCGGATCGGAGTCAGTCCAGCAGAACGCGCAGCGCCGCCGTGTGCGCCGTGCTCACGTCGCGCACGAAGTCCGCGTGGAGGTGACTCAACCACGTCAGCCACTCGAGCGGTGTGGCACCACCGGTTCGCTCGGCCACCGCGGCGAGCGCCAGCAAGGCCCTCTCGTAGGTATGGACAGCCTCGCCACCGGCGGCCAGCGCGCCTTCCAGCAGGCGCTCGTTGAGCTCCCGGATCCGTGTCGCCGTCTGCTCGAACGCCTCGGCCTGGGCGGCCAGGACGTCCGTGGCGTCGTCCATGACAGTCACCCCGTCCCCTTTCGAGTGAGTAGTCGTCGTGTACGAGCGCTGTGCCGTGCCCCGTGTCGGGGCAACCTGCCGGGCACCCGGCGCCCGGCGACCCCACCGCGAACGCGCGATCCCAGGCTGGCAGTCAGTATGTCGCAGCACCCACCGTGTGGACATGAAAGGTTCGTCACGCGTCACCCGTGCGGACGTCGTGTGATTCGCCGCCGCCCCCAGCCGATGCCGAACACCGCCCCGAGCGCCCGGTGCGTCGAACCCATCATGCGGGCGCCGCTGCACCGGGGCCGGCGCGTGGACGCCGTCACAGCAGCGCGCGGATGTCGTCCGCGGACAGTTCGCCCGAGGCCAGGGCGCCGTCGTCCACGACGGTCGCGAACAGTTCGCGCTTGCGCTGCTGCAGCGCGAGCACCTTGTCCTCGATGGTGTCCGCCGAGACCAGCCGGTAGACGTTGACCGGTTTGTCCTGGCCGATGCGGTGCGTCCGGTCGATCGCCTGGGCCTCCACGGCCGGATTCCACCATGGATCCAGCACGAACACGTAGTCGGCCTCGGTCAGGGTCAGCCCGGTCCCGCCGGCCTTCAGCGAGATGAGGAAGACCCCGCTGTCGCCCGAGGTGAACCCCTCGATCACCCGCTGCCGGTTGCGGGTGCGCCCGTCGAGATAGCTGACGGCCACACCGGCGTCGGTCAGGCGCGAGCGCACCATCGTCAGGAACCGGGTGAACTGGCTGAACACCAGTGCCCGATGTCCTTCGGCGAGAACGGGTTCCAGTAGCTCGACCAGACTGTCGATCTTCGCGCAGGCGACGCCTGCGTGTTCGGGCTGCACCAGGGAGGGGTGCAGGCTGTGCTGACGCAGCACGGTCAGTGCCCGCAGGATCGCGATCCGGTTGCGGTCCTGGTCCTCGAGCAGCCCCAGTACCCGCTGCCGCTGCCGGGCCAGGAGCTGTTCGTACAGGCGCCGGTGCCGGGCCGGCAGATCCACCCGGATCACCTGCTCCTGCTTCGGCGGCAGGTCCGGGGCGACGAGGTACTTGGTTCGGCGCAACATGACAGGTCGGATGCGGCGGCGCAGCGTGTCGAGGCGTTCCGGCGCAGAGCCGTTCTCGATCGGCCGCCGGTAGTAGTCGGCGAAGGTCCTCGGGTTGGGGAACAGCCCCGGCGCGACGATCGACAGCAGCGACCACAACTCCATCAGGTTGTTCTCCATCGGCGTCCCGGTGATCGCGAACCGCACCGGGGTGTCCAGGGTGCGCACGCAGGAGTAGGTCACCGACCGGTGGTTCTTCACCGCCTGGGCCTCGTCGAGGATCAACCCGGCCCAGCCGGACCCGCCGAACTGATCGGAGTCCAGCCGGAACACGGCGTAGGAGGTCACGACGAGGTCCGCATCGGCGATCTCGGCGGCGACCGGCGACCGGCGCCGGGCCGTGGTCTCGCGCAGGACGGCGACCCGCAGCGACGGGGCGAACCGTCGGGTCTGCTCGGCCCAGATGTCGAGCACCGAGGTCGGGGCCACGACGAGCCAGGGCGGCACCGGACCGCCCTCGGTCGCCGCGTCCGCGCGATGCTGCAGGATCATGGCCAGCGCCTGGAGCGTCTTGCCGAGGCCCATGTCGTCGGCCAGGATCCCGCCGAGCCCGTGGCGGCGCAGGAAGGTCAGCCAGGAGAACCCCGCCAGCTGGTAGGGCCGCAGGCTCGCTCGCAGGTCCTCGGGGGCGGCGACGGGCTCGACGCCGTCGCAGGAGGAGACGGCGATCAGCCCCTTGACCAGGCGGGCCCACCGTTCGCTCTGCTCGGTGACCACCCCGAGAGCATCCAACTCGGACCACAGGTCGGCGTGGTAGGCCGACAGCCGCAACGGCCCGTGCTCGTCGTCCTGCAGCGCCCGCGCCTCCTCGACGAGGCGGCGCAGCTCGGCCAGCTCGGGTCGATCGAGGCGGAACCAGGTGCCCGAGGGCAGGATCACCTGCTCGTGGCCCAGGGTGAGCGCGGTCAGCAGATCGGCCATCGGCACCTGCTGCCCCGCGACGGTCACCTCGACCGCCAGGTCGAACCAGTCCCGCTCCCGCTCGGACTCGGTCAGCGACAGCCGGATGGTCGGCGCCTCCACGGCCTCGGCGTAGTCGACCACGTCGCCGACGACCTCGACGTCCACCTCCGGCAACTCCCGGACGGCGGGCAGCACCTCATCGAGGAAGGTCACCACGTCGAAACCGGACACGATCGGCTCGGCGGGCGGCCGGTACCCGCCCGGGGCCCGGGCAGGCATGTGGGGGGAGGTCGCCCACGGCGCCAGACCCGCGAGCAGCGCGGTCTCGGCGTCCCGGTCCCGGACGTCGGCGTGGTCGTCGGAACCGACCGGCGCCACGAGCACCGTCTCGCCCAGGGCCTGGGTGAAGGCCCACTCCAGCGCGAGGCGGTTCCCCGGCAGGTGGGTGAGACGCAGCAGCAGCCGCGGCCGGGCGACGACGACCACCTCGACGCTGTCGTCGCTGGATCCCACCCGCACACGCTTCGACAGCCGGGGCACCACCGCGGCGAGGAAGCGCCCGGCGTCCGGTTCCGGGACCGCGACGGGTCCGTGGCTCAGCACCCTGGCGGTCGCGGCGTCCACCGGCGGGTCGAACTCGGCCAGCCGCAGGGTCGGGTGGTCCAGATGCCACACCCCCGAGGGCGGCGATCCGACGGCGCGCCACCGCCCGGCCCCGTCGTCCTCGGGCTCCGCGACGCCGTCGAACTCGTCGGGCAGCGCGACGGAGGGGACGCACCGGATGCCCCCGGTCCGGGTTCGGCGCAGGTCGAGTTCGACGCAGGCGGACCGGTCGGCCACGACGACGGCGCCGCCGCGGCGCCGATCGGTGATCAACTCGATGCCCACCGACCGGCAGTGGCGCAGCCGCTGGGCCCAGCCGCCGTCCAGGGCCTCCAGGCCCAGCCACTCCCCCTGGCCGTAGTAGCCGTACCGGGCCAGCTCGCTGGGCAGCAGCCGCATCAGCGCGTCCCGCTGGCGGGGCTCCAGCCTCGCCGAGCCGTAGCCGGTGTGCACCAAAGCATTCCACGAGACCCCGGTCGTGATCCAGCCGTTCCTGCCGGGCACGACCGGTCGCAGCGCGAGGTGGGGCTGCCGGTCCCGTTCGGCGACGGCCGACCGAGCACCGGGCGGGCGAACCTCGAACAACAGGCCCAGCCGGGTGAGGCCCTGCGGTCGCCGCTGGTCGTCGAGCATGCCGCCCAGCAGCCGCTCCCAGGCGGGCGGGTCCGGGACGACGGGCACGGCGGGCGAAGGAGCGACCGCACCGGCCAGACCCAGCGTCTGCCGGGCCGTGAGCACCAGGGCCACGACGTGCTTGCACCGGCCCCCCAGCGGGCAGGAGCAGCGGTCCTCGGACACCCGAGC
>CAYYCE010000146.1:1234-7097 GCA_964469635.1 uncultured Kineosporiaceae bacterium | reverse complement strand
CGGCGCTGCTGGAGTACCTCGACCTCTTCTACCACCTCGGCCGGGCCGGCAAGGTGCTGGAACGCCTCGGTGCCGTGGACTTCGCGACCACCATCGCCCCCGGGCTGCGCGACGTGCTGCTCACCGGAAAGGTCTACGAGTCCACCCGCCGACGCGACTCGTCGGGACGGCGCTACGACGCCGTCGTCCTGGACGCGCCGCCGACGGGCAGGCTCGGCCACTTCCTCAACGTCAACGAGGAGGTGGTGGGTCTGGCCAAGGTCGGCCCGATCCGCAACCAGGCCGGTTCGATCATGAGTCTGCTGCGCTCGGACCAGACCGCCGTCCACCTGGTCACCGTGCTCGAGGAGATGCCGGTGCAGGAGACCGTGGACGCCGCGGCGGAGCTGGCCCGGATCGGCCTGCCGGTGGGAGCCGTGGTGATCAATATGATCCGCGACCCGATGCTGGCGCCCGCGGACCTGACCGCCGCCGCCGGGAACCGGCTGCCGCTCGAGGACGTCGCGACGGCGCTGGGGACGGTCGGGTTGGGCGGGCGGTCGAAGAACGGGGCGGCCCGGACGGCGCGGCTCACCCGGCTCGCGGCCGAACTGGCCGCCGAAGGCGGGGCGCACGCGCGGCGGGTGCGGCTCGAACTGTCCCAACGCAGCACGCTGACGGCGCTGGGTCGGCCGGTCTACGAACTCCCGGCGCTTCCGGACGGCGTCGATCTCGGGGCGCTGTACGCCTTGGGTGAGCGACTGGCGGCGCAGGGGCTGGCATGACGGCGACCCCGGAACCGCTCGACGTCGACGACCTGCTGTCCGACCCGGACACCCGGGTGGTGGTCTGCTGCGGTTCGGGCGGCGTCGGCAAGACGACGACCTCGGCGGCGCTGGCGCTGCGGGCCGCCGAGGAGCACGGACGACGGGTCGTGGTGCTCACCATCGACCCGGCCCGGCGCCTGGCCCAGTCGATGGGATTGGTCGAACTGGACAACGTCCCCCGGTCGCTGGCCCAGATCGACACCTCGGCCGGCGGGACGCTCGACGCGATGATGCTCGACATGAAGCGGACCTTCGACGAGGTGATCCAGGCCCACGCCTCGCCCGAGAAGGCCGAGCAGATCTTCGCCAACCCCTTCTACCAGGCGTTGTCCACCTCGTTCGCGGGCACCCAGGAGTACATGGCGATGGAGAAGCTCGGGCAGTTGCGGGCCCGCGCCGACGCCGTCGGCCGGACGGGCGGTGTCGACCACTGGGACCTGATCGTCGTCGACACCCCGCCGTCCCGGTCGGCACTGGACTTCCTGGACGCCCCGCAGCGCCTGGGCTCGTTCCTGGACGGCCGGCTGATCCGGCTGCTGTCGGCCCCGGCCAAGGTCGGCGGCCGGGCCTACCTCAAGGTGGTCTCCGCCGCCCTGGGCGGCGCCGCCGGGGTGATGACCAAGGTGTTGGGGGCCCAGGTGCTGCGCGACGTCCAGACGTTCGTGGCGGCCCTGGACACCGTGTTCGGATCGTTCCGCGAGCGCGCCGAACGGACCTATGAGCTGCTGCAGCAGGAGGGGACGGCGTTCGTGGTGGTCGCCGCCCCGGAGCCGGACGCCCTGCGCGAGGCCTCCTTCTTCGTCGAGCGCCTCGCCGCCGAGTCCATGCCCCTGGCCGGTCTGGTGCTCAACCGGATGCACGGCGGCCGCCGGGACTCCCAGACGGTGACCGTGAGCGCCGAGCGGGCGAGCGCGGCGGCCGAGGAACTGGACGACGCCGACGACTCGGTGCCGGCGGCGGCGCTGACGGCCTCGCTGCTGCGGGTGCACGCGGATCGGATGCGGCGCAGCCGGCGCGAGCAGGGACTCACCGCTGCGTTCACCGGGGCCCACCCCGAGGTCCCGGTGGCCCGAGTGGCGGCACTGGCCGAGGACGTTCACGACCTGGACGGGTTGCGGGAGGTCGGCCGCGACCTCGCCGACCACCGGCCGTAACCGGGGGCCCCGTCACAGCCTGCAGAGGCAGCAGAACGTCACCAGAAACCGTGATTCGATCGTTACCGCAGCCTCATCGCAAATCGGTCGAAAAGGGACGGCCAGAGATCTCGGTCCCCCCGCCCCTCGGGGTCCGACGCTCAGGCGCTGGCCGCCTCGGCGGGACCCGTGCCCACCCGTTCGTGCTCGGCCCGCGCCGTCTCGAGCAGGCGGCTCCACGAGGCCACGTTGGGACGACGGCGCAGCAGCGCACGACGCTCGCGCTCGGTCATCCCACCCCAGACCCCGAACTCGATCCGGTTGTCCAAGGCGTCGGCGAGGCATTCGGTCCGCACGGAGCACGACATACACACCGATTTGGCCCGATTCTGGGCCGCACCCTGCACGAACAGCATGTCGGGGTCCGCCGTTCGGCAGGCACCCTTGGCAGCCCAGTCGTTCGCGCTGTTCATCGCCCTTTGCCCTCCCGTGTCAGTCCCCGCCACGAGCCCCTCGACATCAACCATACCCATGACGTTAGGTCACACACCGTGCTCGGGGTACGGGCCAGATGGCTGACATTCACCGGCTTGACCCCAACGGAAGTCACTGTCCGTATCCCCGAATCACAGCAGCTTGCTCCGGTTCGCGCATACGGCCCATCGGTGGACGGCCGCGATGCGTTACACCCATCCGAACCGTACCGCTAACGGGACCCGCCGATGAATGGCGCCGCTCATAGATGGGCGACGTAGGCTGGCCCCCGTCACGCCCTGCCCCGAGGAGCCGCTCTCCATGAGCAACACCCCATCGCCCGTCTCGGCGGGTGCCAGAGCGTCCGGATCTCGCATCGCCGTCCTGCTGGCGGGCCTGTTGGCCATGAGCATGGTGTCGGGGGTGTTGCTGGCGGGTCTGTTCCTGCCGGCCGTCGGGGCCACCGGCTCGTTCACCCGGGACGGTCTCGCCCTGTTCAACTCGATGCCGGACACGCTCGAGAACCTGCCCCTGCCCGAGGGCTCCACGCTGTACGCGAGCGACGGCAAGACCAAGATCGCCACGTTCTACGAGGAGAACCGGGTCGTCACGACGCTGGACAAGATCTCGCCCTGGATGCGCCAGGCCATCGTGGCGATCGAGGACGCGCGGTTCTACGAGCACGGCGGAGTCGACACCAAGGGCCTGCTACGCGCCTTCGTCAGCAACGAGCTCAACGACGGCCAGGTCCAGGGCGCCTCGACCCTGACCCAGCAGTACGTCAAGAACATGCTGCTCGAGAACGCCCTGGCCGAGGGCGACCAGCAGGCCGCCAAGGCGGCGACGATCAAGACCAACGCCCGGAAGATCAAAGAGATCCGGATGGCGATCCAGCTCGAGAAGACGATGCCCAAGGACGCCATCCTCGAGGGCTACCTGAACATCTCGAACTTCGGCCAGAACAACTACGGTGTCGAGGCGGCGGCCCAGTACTTCTTCCAGACCACGGCCGCCAAACTCACGCTGCCGCAGGCCGCGCTGCTGGCCGGGATCGTGCAGACTCCCGAGGCCTATAACCCCTTCTTCCACCCGCAGGCCGCCAAGGAACGCCGCTCCATGGTGCTGACCCGGATGGAAGAGCTGGGCATGATCACCGAGACCGAGCGCGCGGCGGCGGACAAGACCCCGCTGCCGACCAAGGCCCGCGTGGCCAAGTCGGGTTGCATCAACGCCGGGGCGGCCGCCTACTTCTGCGACTACGTCAAGAAGGCGCTGCTGACAGACCCGCGCTACGCCGTCCTCGGTGAGGACGAGAAGGCACGGTTGAACGCGCTGCAGCGAGGCGGGTACCACATCGTCACCACGATGGATGCCACGCTGGTCAAGGCCGCCACCGCCACCATGCAGAAGAAGGTCCCGGCCAAGGACTCCAGCCGGGTCATCGCCTCGGCGGTCACCATGGAACCGGGCACCGGGCGGGTGCTGAGCATCGCCCAGAACACGATCTACAACCCTGAGAAGGGGCCTGGCCAGACCGAGATCAACTACGGCGTCGACAAGGCCTACGGCGGATCGCTCGGGTTCCAGGTGGGCTCCAACTTCAAGCCTTTCACGCTGGCCACCTGGTTGAGCAAGAACAAGGGGCTGTACACCAACGTCAACGGCGACCTGAACGTCCGCCCGTTCAGTGACTTCACGGCGTGCGGGCAACGGCTGAGCGGCCAGACGTACAAGTTCGGCAACTCCGAGGGCAGTGGGCAGCCGTCGATCGACGTCATGTCCGCCACGTACCGGTCGGTGAACACCGCCTTCGTCGACATCGAGAGCCGGCTCGACATGTGCGACATCGCCAAGATCGCCGGCAAGTTGGGCGTCCACCTCGCCTCGGTGCCGTTCGACACGAGCTGTTTCCGCGCCGGCGTCTCCCACACCTCCGTCCCCACCCAGTGCCCGAGTCTGACGCTGGGGGTCTTCAACATCTCGCCCATGACGATGGCCAACGCCTACTCGGTCTTCGCCAGCGAGGGCACCTACTGCGAGCCCACGGCGGTCGACGCGATCACCGACCGGTCGGGGACCAAACAGCAGATCGGGGCCACGACCTGCGACGCCGAGGCGCTGCCGACCAACGTGGCCCGGGGCGTCACCTTCGCCCTGAAGAACGTGTTCACCCGGGGTACGGCCTCGGGCACCGTCGGCCGGACGCCGTGGCCGGCCGGGGGCAAGACCGGGACCACGGACGCCTCCATCCACACCTGGTTCACCGGGTACACCAAGCAGCGCGCCACCTCAGTGGTGGTCACCGACCCCACCGTCTACGACCGCGGCACGCTGAACAGCCCTGGGCAGAAGTCGCTCAACGGTCGCAAGATCGGCGGCCGGTACTACGGCCGGGTCTACGGCTCGACCATCGCGGCGCCGTTGTGGCGCCAGATCATGGGCGTCGCCATGGAGGGGCTGCCGCACGAGAACTGGCCGGCCCCCACCGGCAAGGTGCTCAGCGGCAGCGGGATCCCGGTGGCCAATGTCGTCGGCCGCTCGATCGGCGAGGCGACCGGAATCCTGCGCGGCCAGGGTTTCAAGGTGCGGGTGAGCAGCAAGACGGTGGCCGCGACGTTCGGCTCCGACCGGGTGGCCAAGACCTCCCCGGGGGCGGGGGGACGACTCGAACGGGGCTCCACGGTGACCCTCTACCCGGGTGACGGCAGCCAGGCGCCGCCCCCGCCACCGACCAACAACAACGGCGGGGGCAACACAGTCCCGCCGCTGCCGCCGAATCCCCGGAACAACAACGGGAACAACGGCAACGGCGGCGGGAACAACGGCAACGGCTAGCGCCGCTGTCTCAACCCGCGGACAGCTGCCGCTTGACCTCGGCGGCGATCCGGCCACCCTCGGCTCGGCCGGCCAGCTGCGGCTGAACGGTCTTCATGACCCGGCCCATGGCGGCCATGCCGCTCACCCCGGCGGTCGCCAGCTCCGCGATCGCAGCGGCCACCAGCGAGGTCAGATCGTCGTCCGAGATCTGTTGCGGCAGATAGCCTTCCAGCACGGCAAGCTCGGCCAGCTCACGCTCGGCCTGGGCGGCCCGACCGGCATCGGCGAACGCGGTGGCCGCCTCGCGACGCTTCTTGGCCTCCTTGCCCAGAACGGCCAGGACCTCCTCGTCGGACAGCTGGTGGGCCGCGGTCCCCGACGCCTCGCTCGAGCGAACGGCGGTCAGCGCCATCCGGACCGTCGCGGCCACCACCTCGTTGCGGGAGCGGATCGCCTCGGTGAGATCGGACTGCAACCGGTCCTTCAATGCCGACATGCCGCTCATCCTGCCACCCGCCTCCGCCCCCCCCCCCCCCCCCCCCCCCCGGGCCCCCCCCCCCCCCCGGGCCCCCCCCCCGGCCCCCCCCCCCCCCCGGGGCCCCCCCCCGCCCCCCCCCCCCCCCCCCCCCCCGG
>CAYYCE010000146.1:0-1224 GCA_964469635.1 uncultured Kineosporiaceae bacterium | reverse complement strand
CGTCCTGCGGGCACAACGTCACGCCGTGCGCAGGACGGGTGAGCGTGATGCCACTCAGCCCGCCCCGTGGGGCAACGCTGCGTCATGCGACCGATCGCGATGAGAGGATGATCGGATGCGCCGAGACCCCTCCTTGGCCGCGACGCTGCCCCTGGCCGCGGTCGCCGCCGCCACTGCCGGCATCGGCTACGCCTGGATGGAGGCACGCGCCTTCTCCCTGCGCAGGGTCACCGTGCCGGTGTTGCCCCCCGGGACGGCCTCGCTGCGGGTGCTGCACCTGTCCGACCTGCACATGGTCCCCCGACAGCGCCGGAAGCTGGCCTGGGTGCAGCGACTCGACGCGCTCGACCCCGACCTGGTCGTCTCCACCGGCGACTCACTGGCCGACATGGACGCCGTCGACACCGCCCTGGAGGCGCACGGCGCGCTGCTGCGCCGTCCCGGGGTGTTCGTGCTCGGCTCCAACGACTACTTCGCCCCGAGGTTGAAGAACCCGGCTCGCTACCTGTTCCGCAACGGAGGGTCCAGGCGGATCCTCGGCCATCGGCTGCCGACCGACGACCTGGTCAAGGGTTTCCTGGACGCCGGCTGGACCGATCTCACCAACCGCCGCACCGCCCTGGACGCGGCGGGCACCCGGCTGGAGTTCGTGGGGGTGGACGATCCGCACCTGCAACTCGACCGCTACGAGGACGTCGCGGGAGCGGCCGATCCCGACGCGGCATTGACGATCGGGATCACCCACGCGCCCTACCGCCGTGTCCTCGACGCCATGACCGCCGACGGCGCCGGGCTGGTGCTCGCGGGACACACCCACGGCGGCCAGCTCTGCCTACCGATGATCGAGGCCCTGGTCACCAACTGCGATCTGCCTCGCTACCAGGCCAGGGGCGTGTCCCGGTGGCCGTCTCAGGGCCGCCGGTCGTGGCGCGCTTCGGCGGCACGGGCCGCGGAGGTGGCGCGAGCCTCGGACGGCGACAGCCGGGACGCGGCATGGCTGCACGTCTCCGCAGGACTGGGCACACCCCCGTCCGTGGCCCTCCGATTCGCATGTCGGCCCGAGGCCACGCTGCTGACGCTGGTGGCACGCGGGAGTCGATGACGCTGCCACCCACCGGGAACCGGTTTCGTGGAGGGCGGGGGGCTCGGCTATCCTGGCCGAGCTTTACCGGGGTGTGGCGCAGCTTGGTAGCGCGCTTCGTTCGGGACGAAGAGGCCGTGGGT
>CAYYCE010000145.1:0-7137 GCA_964469635.1 uncultured Kineosporiaceae bacterium | reverse complement strand
CCGGCTGCGCCGCTGTTCTTCGGGCTCGAACTGGCAGCCGACCGGATCGAGGAGTTCGACGCCTTCGCGGTCCCGGGCGTGCTGCAGACCGCCGACTACGTCACCGCCCTGTTGGCGGGCGCAGGCGGCGCGCAGGCGTCCGACCGGGACCGGCTCGCCGAACTCGTCGAGGCGAGGATGCGCCGGTCCTCGGTGCTGTTGCCCCGGCGGGAGAAGTCGTTCCACTTCGTGGTGGACGAGTCGGCCCTGCGCCGGCGGATCGGCTCGGCGGCGGTGATGGCCGACCAGTGCGAGGCGCTGGCCCTGCGGGCGGACGACGACAACATCAGGCTCCAGGTGCTGCCGTTGGCGACCGGGGCCCATCCGGGGTTCGGGGGAGGCTTCTCGATCCAGATCCTCGACGGGGCGCGCCAGGGCGACACCGTCTTCCTGGAGCGGCTGACGGGGGACGAGTTGATCGAGCATCCCGGGCAGGTCGCCCGCTACCGCGAGGCGTTCCGGGTGCTGGTCTCCAGGGCGCGCGACAAGAATGCGTCCCAGCGGTTGATCCGCGCGGTGGGGCGGCAGTGGCGAGCGGCTCAGAGGTCGAACTCGCCGGCCTTCACGCCACCGACGAAGTCGGTCCACTCCGCCACCGAGTAACTCAGGACGGGCCCCTGGGGGACCTTCGCGTCCCGCACCAGCACCCTGTCGTCGATGCGGCTCACCTCGACGCAGGTGTTCATGCTGCATCGGGAGGAGCGGCGCCAGGATCCGTCGGGCGTGGGTGATTCGGGCGCCGGCATGGGGCTCCTCCGGGGACGGTGGGTCACGTGGCGAGGAACTCTACCGGGCGGTCCCGGGGGGCGGCAGGATGCCGCGCTCCATCGCGGCCGTCACCGCCCGGGTGCGATCGGCCACCTGGAGCTTGGCGAAGACCCGCAGCAGGTGGGTCTTCACCGTCGCCTCGCCGATGTGCAGTTCGCGGCCGACGTCGGCGTTGGACAGCCCCCGGGCGACCGCAGCAAGCACCTGCACCTCGCGCTCGGTGAGCACTTCGGCGGCCGGGCTGCGCAGTCGCGAGACCAACTTGGCGGCCACCGGGGGGGCCAGCACCGTCTCGCCGCGGCAGGCGGCCCGCACGGCGTCCACCAACTGGTTCCTGGGGGTGTCCTTGAGCAGGTAGCCGGTGGCTCCCGCCTCGACCGCCCTCACGATGTCGGCGTCGTTGTCGTAGGTGGTCAGTACCAGCACCCGGGTCCCGGGATGGTCGGCGACGATCCGGGCGGTCGCCGCCGCGCCGTCCATCCCGGGCATCCGCAGGTCCATCAGGGCGACGTCGGGCGCCAGTTGGCCCACCCGGACCAGCGCCTCCTCACCGCCGCCCGCCTCGCCGACCACCTCGATGTCGTCCTCGACGTCGAGCATCCCCATCAGCCCGGAGCGCACCACCGGGTGGTCGTCCACCACCAGTACCCGAATCACCTGACCTCCTCGGCCGCAGTCCTTCTGGCGGGAATCCGGACCTCGACCCGGGTGCCCGCACCGGGCGCGCTGGTCACCGTCAGGACCCCGCCGACCTCGCTCACCCGGCGACGCATCAGGCCGAGTCCGACCCCGCCGGCGCCGGAAGCGGGCCCGGCCGGGTCGAAGCCCGTCCCGTCGTCGACCACGTCGAGCCGGGCGGCGTCGCCGTCGCCGGCGAGCCGCACGGTGACGTGCCGGGCCGCGGCGTGCCGGGCGATGTTGGACAGGGCCTCCTGGGCGGCGCGCAGCAGGACCACCTCGGCGGCCCGGTCGAGCTCGCCGAGGTGGTCGGCGATCTCGGCGGTCACCGAGACCGTCCCCGACCGGGCGAACCGGTCGAGGACCCGCCGGACGGCCTCCCGCAACTCGGCGCCGTCCAGGTCGGCGGGGGTGAACGCCGCCACCAGGGCCCGGGCCTCGGCGAGGTTCTGCCGGGCCACCTCCTCGATCCCGGCCAACCGCTCCCGCACCGTGGGCGGGATCGGCTCGGGACGCGCCGCGGCCGCCTGGGCCAGCATGAGAACGCTGGTGAACCCCTGGGCGAGGGTGTCGTGGATCTCCCGGGCCATCCGCTCGCGTTCGGCGGCCACACCGGCCTGACGGTGCACCTCGGCGAGTTCGCTCCGGGTGCGATCGAGTTCGGTGATCAGACCGGCCCGCTCGTGCGACTGCTCGATGATCCGGTAGATCCACCAGCCGAGCATCACGCTGAAGGCCATCGAGATCACCATCTGGGGGGCGATGTCCACCACGTTCGAGCGGGTGAACCCGGTCGCCGTCAGCAGACCGAGGGTGGCCGAGACTGTCAGGGCCAGCGTGGCCAGCGCCCCCCGACGCCGGTCGCCGGTGAACAACCAGGCCTGCGGGAAGACGATGAACAGCAGCAGGGTGAACATGGGATCGATGGCGCAGGCGATGCCCACGCCGAGGATCGCAAGCATCAGATAGACGATGGCCGAACGACTCTCGCCCGGATCCCGCCGCCGGACGTCGAGTTCGTAGGCGATCAGCAGGACGGTGAGCACCACCCCGACACCGAGCCGGTCGGCGGTGCCCAACCCGTTTCGCGTGAGGACGGTGATCGTGCCCAGGGCGACGGTGCCCCACATCGCGTAGTGCCAGCCGGTGATCGTGGTCTCCCACACCCCGCGGGCGCCGGACGCCGCCGTCCGGGTGGTTGTCCGGGCCGTGGTTCGGGCCGTCATGGCCGAGGGCTCACCGGGCTCACCGCTCGCCCCGGCGCTGCCACTGGAAGGTGCGCAGGCAGAGCAGCAGTCCGACGACGGTCCATGCGGTCAGTATCAGCGCCGTGCGGCCGAGCAGCCAGGACCCGCCGACCTCGGCCGCCTCGAAGGAGTCCGGCAGGAATACCGAGCGCATGCCCTGGGCCAGCCAGCGCAGCGGGAAGACCGAGCCGAGGTTCACCATCCAGGCGGGCATCTGGCTCAGCACGAAGAACACCCCGGAGATGAACTGCAGGACGATGACGACCGGCGTCACGACCGCGCCGGCGCTGCGGGCCGAACGGGGTACCGACGAGTATGCGATCCCCAGCACCGTGCCCGCGGTCGTGCCGAGCACGAAGATCCAGGCGAACCGGGTCCAGGCCTGCGCCGTGGTCGGCAGGTCCAGACCGAACAGCGCGGTCCCCACGGCCAGCAGGATCGCCGTCTGCAGCACGCTGGTCACCAGCACCAGGCCGATCTTGCCCAGGAAGTAGGCGGCGGGAGGCATCGGGGTGCCGCGCAGCCGCTTCAGGGTGCCGTCGTCGCGTTCGACAGCGATCCCGATCGCCAGCGACTGGAAGCTCGACAGCACCACACCCGAGGCGATCATGCCGGCGGCGAAGTATTGGGTGAAGTCCACCCCGGCGGCGATCGACTGACCCGAGAAGGCCGACCCGAAGATGAAGAGCAGGACCACCGGGAAGGAGAAGGTGAACACCATGCTGTCCCGTTCCCGGAAGAACTGACGGACCTCGATGCCGGTCTGGGCCAGGCCCACCGCGAGCGCGCCGGGCAGCCTCGTCCGCGGCCGGTCGGCGACGTTCGTCCGAACGGGCTGGGCGGTCATCGTGCCACCTCCATGTTGATCATGTTCAGGTACACCTCTTCGAGGCTGGGCCGGACGACCTCCAGGTCGGGGATCTCGCCGGTGAACCGGGTCGCCAGCTCGGCGATCACCGCGGTCGGGGTCGACGTCGCCTGTTCCCGCACGGTGCCGTCCGTCTCGCACCAGCGCACCCGGGTCATCTGGGCCTGCGGCCCGCCGAGGCGGTCCGGGGCGTCGACGGCCAGCAGCTTTCCGGCGGTGATGACGCCCACCCGGTTCGCCAGGTGTTCGGCCTCGTCCAGATAGTGCGTCGTGAGCAGGATCGTGGTGCCGTCGTCCTTGAGGTGCTCGATCAGCTCCCAGAACGAGCGCCGCGCCTGCGGGTCGAAGCCGGTGGTCGGCTCGTCGAGGAACAGCAGCTTCGGCCGCCCCACGATGCCCAGGGCCACGTCGAGCCGGCGCCGCTGGCCTCCGGAGAGCTGGCGGGTGCGGGTCCTGCGCTTGGTCCACAGCCCGACCGCCTCGATCACCTCGTCCGGGTGGCGTGGGTCGGGGTAGTAGCGGGCGGTGTGGCGGACGAGCTCCTGGACCGTCAGCTCGGCGTTCTCCTGGGTGGTCTGCAGCACGATGCCCAGTTGGCTGCGCCAGGTCCGGTCGCCGTGGGCGGGGTCGCGTCCCAGGACGCTCACCTGCCCGCCGTCGCGTCGCCGATAGCCCTCGAGGATCTCCACGGCGGTCGTCTTGCCGGCGCCGTTCGGGCCCAGCAGCGCGAAGACCTCGCCGGTGGCGATCTCCAGGTCGAGGCCGTCGACCGCGACCAGGTCCGGGTACCGCTTGACCAGCCCGGTGACCTGCACCGCGGCGTCCGTCGGCGGGGCCGTCGCCCGAGGCGCCTGGGTCGGGCTCGTGGAAGGTGTGTTCATGCATCCAGCCTGGCCCCCCGACCGCGCCGGCGCAGCGACCGGGCGTGGGGACCGCGGGTCCACCGGTCGGTGGACCCGGCAACAGACCCGGCGGTGGACCCGGCCGGACATGCCGGCGGGATGTCGCCGGTTCGACCCACCCCCCACGGCGCGCGTACACTCCTTCGCGGTGGTTGCCAACCGCCATGCTGAACCCTGCCACTGGGGCGCCTCCCCTGGGGATCGGCACGGCGGGTGAGTGGCCGCACAGGGCAGTGGCGCAACTGGCAGCGCTCCGGTCTCCAAAACCGGCGGTTGGGGGTTCGAGTCCCTCCTGCCCTGCGGATCCACCTTCGCGGCCCGCCGCGGAGGTGCGACCCGTCCCGCGGGGCGGGCCGCCGCATGCAACCTTCAGCAGACCGGGTGAGATCGTGACGACCAGCATCAGAGCCAGCGCGGAGCCGGCGCCGAAGCGACGGCGCAGGGGCGGGCTGCGGTTGTTCCTGCGCCAGGTGGTCTCCGAGCTCAAGAAGGTCGTGCGGCCCACCCGTCACGAACTGCTGACCTACACCTGGGTGGTCCTGGTCTTCGTCCTGGCGGTGATGACCTTCGTCTCCGCCATCGACTACGGCGTGGGCAAGTTGGTGTTCTGGGTGTTCAGCGGCTGAGTCCTCGCGGTGAGGCAGGGCCATCATGTGTGGCCGGACGCGAGGCGTCCGGTAGTGCATCTTTCGAGGAGTAGGGAACAGGGTGTCTGAGCAGACGCAACACGAGGTCTCCGAGTCGGTCGAGCCGGTGGAGTCCACCGGCGCGGTGAGCCAGTCGACCGACGCCCCCCGGCCGACCGACGCCCCCCAACCGACCGATGGTGCCGAGCCGACCGATGCCCCCGAATCGCTCGACGCCCCCGATTCGCTCGTTGCCCCCGAATCGAACGAGATTCCCGAGGGGGAGGCGGCCGTCACGGCGGAGCCCGAGCCCGCCGAGGAGGACGAGGTCGACCCCGTCGCCGCGTTCCGCAGCGAGTTGCGCGGCCTGCCGGGCGACTGGTACGTGATCCACTCCTACGCCGGCTACGAGAACCGGGTGAAGGCCAACCTCGAGAACCGGACCACCAGCCTGAACATGGAGGACTACATCTTCCAGGTCGAGGTGCCCATGGAGGAGGTCACCGAGATCAAGAACGGGCAGCGCAAGCAGGTGCGCCGGGTGCGGATCCCGGGCTATGTCCTGGTGCGCCTGGACCTGACCGACGAGTCGTGGGGCGCCGTCCGCCACACCCCGGGGGTCACCGGCTTCGTCGGCCACACCCACCAGCCCGTGCCGCTCAGCCTCGACGAGGTGTTCTCGATGCTCGCGCCGACGCTGCAGAGGACGGAGGGCGTCAAGCCCGCCAAGGCCGAGGTCAAGGTCGTCGACTTCGAGGTCGGCGAGTCGGTGACCGTCATGGAGGGGCCGTTCGAGACCCTCCCGGCCACGATCTCCGAGATCAACCCGGACGCCCAGAAGCTCAAGGTGCTGGTCTCGATCTTCGGCCGGGAGACCCCGGTCGAGCTCTCGTTCAACCAGGTGGCCAAGATCTGAGCATCCTGCTCACTCACCTGCTCACGTAAGGACACCGGAGAAGGAATGCCTCCCAAGAAGAAGATCGCCGGCTACATCAAGCTGCAGATCAACGCCGGCTCGGCGACGCCGGCGCCGCCCATCGGCCCCGCGCTCGGCCAGCACGGCGTCAACATCATGGAGTTCTGCAAGGCCTACAACGCGGCCACCGAGAGCCAGCGTGGCCAGGTGATCCCGGTGGAGATCACGGTCTACGAGGACCGCTCCTTCACCTTCGTCACCAAGACCCCACCGGCCGCCGAGTTGATCAAGAAGGCGGCCGGTGTGGACAAGGGCTCCGGCGAACCGCACGTCAAGAAGGCCGGCCGGATCACCGAGGCCCAGGTCCGTGAGATCGCCCAGACCAAGCTCGAAGACCTCAACGCCAACGATCTGGACGCCGCGTCCAAGATCATCGCCGGCACCGCACGATCGATGGGGATCACCGTCGAGGGCTAGCGGCCCACCCCGTTCCGTCGACCCGACACGGTGTCGGGCCGATCCCGCAGTGGCAGGACGCAGCGCCGTCCGTGGACCACGACTCCGAGAGGGAGAAGCAGCATGAAGCGCAGCAAGGCCTACCGGGCCGCCGCCGAGAAGATCACGCCCGGTCGTCTCTACCCGCCGCTGGAGGCCGTCCGCCTCGCCAAGGCCACCACGTCGACCAAGTACGACGCCACCGTCGAGGTCGCCTTCCGGCTCGGCGTCGACCCCCGCAAGGCCGACCAGATGGTCCGCGGCACCGTCAACCTGCCCCACGGCACCGGCAAGACCGCCCGGGTCCTGGTCTTCGCCACCGGCGACCGGGCCGCCCAGGCCGAGGCGGCCGGGGCCGACTACGTGGGGTCGGACGATCTGCTGGAGCGGATCCAGGGCGGCTGGCTCGGCTTCGACGCCGTCGTGGCCACCCCCGACCTGATGGGCAAGGTCGGCCGGCTCGGCAAGGTGCTCGGTCCGCGGGGCCTGATGCCGAACCCCAAGACCGGCACCGTGACCATGGACGTCGCCAGGGCCGTCGAGGAGATCAAGGGCGGCAAGATCGAGTTCCGCGTCGACAAGCACGCGAACCTGCACT
>CAYYCE010000144.1:0-7144 GCA_964469635.1 uncultured Kineosporiaceae bacterium | reverse complement strand
CCCTCCGCCGCCGGCACCCGCGCCGTGGCGCAGGCCCTGACGGAGGCCACCGCCGCGGGCGGGCTCACCGTGGTGGGCGGCGGCGACTCGGCGGCCGCCGTCCGCAAGCTCGGGTTCGACGAGAAGGCCTTCGGGCACATCTCGACCGGCGGCGGCGCGTCGCTGGAGTACCTGGAGGGCAAGACCCTCCCCGGCATCGCAGTCTTGGAGGGCTGACAGACCCATGGCGACCTCGCGCACCCCGCTGATGGCGGGCAACTGGAAGATGAACCTGGACCACCAGCAGGCCACCCACCTGGTGCAGAAGCTGGCGTGGACGCTGTCCGACGCCAAGCACGACTACGAGCAGGTCGAGGTGGCGGTGATCCCGCCGTTCACCGACATCCGCTCGGTGCAGACGCTGGTGGACGGCGACAAGCTGGGCCTGAAGTACGGGTCCCAGGACGTGTCCGCGTACGACAGCGGCGCCTACACGGGTGAGATCTCCGGCGCCTTCCTGGCCAAGCTGGGCTGTACCTATGCCGTGATCGGGCACAGCGAGCGCCGGCAGTACCACGCCGAGGACGAGGCCGTCGTGAACGCGAAGGTGAAGGCCGCCTATCGGCATGGCCTGACGCCGATCATGTGCGTCGGCGAGGTGCTCGAGATCCGCCAGGCAGGCCGCCACATCGAGCACACGCTGGCCCAGCTGGACGGTGGGCTCGACGGGCTGTCGGCCGACCAGGCGGCGTCCATCGTCATCGCCTACGAACCGGTGTGGGCCATCGGCACGGGCGAGGTCGCCACCCCGGCCGACGCGCAGGAGGTCTGCGGTGCCATCCGCGCCCGACTCGGCGAGCTCTACTCCGCCGAGTTGGCGGCCGGCGTCCGGATCCTCTACGGCGGCTCCGTCAAGGCGAGCAACGTCGCCGGGATCATGGCCGAGGCGGACGTCGACGGGGCCCTGGTCGGCGGTGCCAGCCTGGACGCGGCCGAGTTCGCCGCCATCGCCCGCTACCGCAGCCACGTCACCGCCTAGAGGCGTGCGCGAGGGCGTGTCCGAAACACTCCGGGGATCATTTAGGGTGGGGGCATGACTGCGGCCCGCATCACCCTGCAGATTCTTCTGCTGGTCACGAGCCTGGTGCTCACGTTGCTGATCCTGCTCCACAAGGGTCGTGGCGGCGGTCTGTCGGACATGTTCGGTGGCGGCGCCGCGTCGTCCCTGGGCTCCAGCGGGGTCGCCGAGCGCAACCTCAACCGGTTCACGATCGCGATGAGTCTGGTATGGATCACGGTGATCGTGCTGCTCGGGCTCATCGAGAGATTCGCCGAGTAATCGGCGTTCGGGGCCCGCTGCCGTGGCGGGACTCTCCCCGGGTCTGCATCGGAACGCGCTTTCAGAGGGAGGAACGTCGGTGGCCAGTGGGAACGCCATCCGGGGAAGTCGAGTCGGCGCGGGGCCGATGGGCGAGGCCGAACGGGGGGACACCGCCCCCCGATTCCGGGTGTCCTACTGGTGCGCCAACGGTCACGAGACCCAGCCCAGCTTCTCCGAGGAGGCCGGGGTCCAGCCCCCGGAGACCTGGGACTGCCCGCGCTGCGGCTTCCCCGCCGGGCAGGACGAGGCCAACCCGCCCTCCGCTCCCCGGAACGAGCCCTACAAGACGCACCTGGCCTACGTGAAGGAGCGGCGCAGCGACGCCGACGGCGAGGCCATCCTGGCCGAGGCGCTGGAGACGCTGCGCCGCCGCAACCTCATCCGCTGACGACGGGCCCCGCCGAGCCGATCGACCCGGCGGCCGCCCGGTCCAGCAGCCACAGCGTGCGCCGACGGCCTTGCGCGGCGGCGGCCGGAACGGCCAACTCACCGGCCCCGGTCAGCGCCAGACCGATCGCCGGGGCCTTGTCGGCGCCCGCGGCCACCAGCCACACCTCCTGCGCCGCCTGGATCGTCGTCATGGTCAACGAGACCCGCTCGGGCGGCGGCTTGGGGCTGCCGCGCACGCCGGTCACCGTGGTCGCCGGGTCGGCGTGCAGCGCCGGGTGCTCGGGGAACAGCGAGGCCACGTGCCCGTCCGGCCCGACCCCGAGCAGCAGGATGTCGAAGGACGGCGTGGCCGCGTGGTCCTCGGGGCGGGCCTGGGCCCGCAGGGTCCGCGCGTACGCCTCGGCCGCCGCCTCGACGTCGGCCGCCTCGTCCGCCGGGGGCATCTCGTGCACCCGCTCGGTGGGGACGGGTACGGCGTCGAGCAGCGCCTCGTGGGCCTGGGTGGCGTTGCGGTCGGCGTGGCCGCGCGGGAGGAACCGCTCGTCGCCCCACCAGATGTCCAGGGTCCGCCAGTCCACGGCGTCCCGTGCGGGGCAGGCGGCCACGGCGGCGAGGACCGCGATCCCGGTGCCACCGCCGGTGAGCACCAGGTGGGCGTGGCCGCCGGCGCCCTGGACGTCGACCAGCCGGGTCACCAGCCGGGCCGCCACCGCCTCGACGAGGAGCCGGGCGTCGGGGTGGACGACGACGTGCCGGGTGCCGGTCACGAGCCCGACCCCGCGGAACCACCGACCGTCGTCGACGATGCCCTCCTGGACGATCGGGCCTTCGGGAGTGGGGCCTTCGTGGACCCGGCCTTCGCCGCCGTCCGCCTCCCGGTCGCGGTTCCGGTCGCCAGCAGCGGCAGTCCCCGGGTGATCACGTCGCCGTAGACGTCGTCCGGATCGAGCCGGCGCAGTTCCTCGGCGAGGCAGTCGCGGTCGATGCGGGGGGGCAGGGCGATGCGACGCGTGGGCTGGCCGGGCTGGGTCAGGGTGGCGACCTGGCCGTCGGGCCGCAGCAGTTCCACCGGACCGGAACGGCGCTCCAGGCGCACCCCGGTCAGCCCGCTCCCGGCACGGGTGCGGACACGTCGGACCGGAGACCTCAGGCTGAGGGCCAGCCAGGCGGCCAACAGATCACCGCTCGGGCTGTCGGTTCCCGACGTGACCGTGACCGACGTGACGGGTTCGAACGGCGGCTGATCCAGCGCCGCGGCCAACAGGCCGCGCCACAGCGTGATGCGGCTCCAGGCGAAGTCGGTGTCGCCCGGCGCGTGGCCGACCGCGCGCTGCGCCAGGGCCTTGGCACGCTTGCCGGCGAGGGCGGCGTCGGTGATCCGCCGCTGGGCCATGGAGCCGATCGGGTCCTGCACCGGGACGTCGGGCGGCGTGCCGGGCCACCAGGCCACGGTGGGGGCGTCCGGCAGCAGGAACGGCATGATCACGCTGTCGCCGTGCTCGGCCAGCCGGCCGTAGAGCCGCAGCACGATCACCTCGCCGGCGCCGGCGTCACCACCCACCCGGATCTGGGCGTCGAGCCGGTTGGCTCCCCGGCGGTTGCCGCGCACCACGGCGATCATCCGGCAGGGGTGCTCACGGCTGGCGTCGTTGGCCGCCTCGATCGCCGGCTCCGCGTGGCCGTCGTCGGTCACGATCACCAGGGTCAGCACCCGGCCCAGGGCCACTGCACCACCCTGGTCGCGCAGTTCGAGCAGCCTGCGGTCCACGGCGTGGGTCGTGGTGTCCGGGATGTCGATGATCACGGTCGCCTCCAGGTCCGGCCGTCGCGGGCCATCATCTCGTCGGCGGAGGCGGGACCCCAGGCCCCCGACACGTATGGTTCGGGCGTCCCACGGCCGGCCCAGAACTCGGTGATCGGGTCGAGGATCTGCCAGGACAGTTCGACCTCCTGGTGCCGGGGGAACAGTGGCGGATCCCCCAGCAGGACGTCGAGGATGAGCCGTTCGTAGGCCTCGGGGGAGGCCTCGGTGAAGGCGCTGCCGTACCCGAAGTCCATGGTGACGTCGCGCACCTCCATCTGGGTGCCGGGCACCTTGGAGCCGAACCGGATCGTGACGCCCTCGTCGGGCTGGACGCGGATCACGAGGGCGTTCTTGCCGAGTTCCTCGGTCGAGGTGTGCTCGAACGGCAGGTGGGGGGCGCGCTTGAACACCACCGCGATCTCGGTCACCCGTCGACCGAGTCGCTTGCCGGTGCGCAGGTAGAACGGCACACCGGCCCAGCGGCGGGTGTCGATGTCCACCCGGATCGCCGCGAACGTCTCGGTGACCGAGGTGGGCGGGATGCCCTCCTCCTCGAGGTAGCCGATCACCTGCTGCCCGCCCTGCCAGCCGGCCGCATACTGGCCGCGGGCGGTGTGTCGGGCCAGATCCTGGGGCAGCCGGACGGCCGAGAGCACCTTCTCCTTCTCCGCGCGCAGGGCCTGGGCCTCGAAGGAGACCGGCTCCTCCATCGCCGTCAGCGCCAGCAGCTGCAGCAGGTGGTTCTGGATGACGTCGCGGGCGGCGCCGATGCCGTCGTAGTACCCGGCGCGGCCGCCGATGCCGATGTCCTCGGCCATGGTGATCTGCACGTGGTCGACGTAGTTGGCGTTCCAGATCGGCTCGTACATCTGGTTGGCGAACCGCAGCGCCAGCAGGTTCTGAACCGTCTCCTTGCCGAGGTAGTGATCGATCCGGAACACCGCGTCCGGCGGGAACACCGCCTCGACCACGTCGTTGAGCTCGCGCGCCGAGGCCAGGTCGCGGCCGAACGGCTTCTCGATCACCACCCGGCGCCACTGGTCGCCCACCGGGTCGGACAGGCCCGAACGGGCCAACTGCTTGGTGACCAACGGGAAGAACTTCGGCGGGACCGACATGTAGAACGCGTGGTTCCCCATGGTGCCGCGGTGCTCGTCGAGCTCGGCCACCACCTCGGCCAGCCGGTCGAAGGCGTGGTCATCGCTGAACTCGCCGGGCACGAACCGGCAGCCCTCGGCGAGCTGGCGCCACACCGGCTCACGGAACGGGGTGCGGGCGTGCTCGCGCACCGAGTCGTGGACGATCTGCTCGAAATCCTGGTCCGCCCAGTCCCGGCGGGCGAAGCCGACCAGGGCGAAACCGGGCGGCAGCAGACCGCGCTGGCTCAGGTCGTAGATGGCCGGCATGAGCTTCTTGCGGGCCAGGTCCCCGGTGACGCCGAACAGCACCAGCCCGCACGGGCCGGCGATGCGGTGCAAGCGCTTGTCCCGCTCGTCGCGCAACGGGTTCCGGCCCCTGGCGACCACGGCGGGACTCACCGGTCGCGCTCCTCGGTGTCGCCGAAAGCCGTCGCCCGGGCCAGCTCATCGGAGACGGTGGCGAGCAGGTCACCCCAGCTCCGGTCGAACTTCTCCACCCCCTCGCGTTCGAGGGTCTCCACCACGTCGGTGTACTCGATGCCCAGGCCCGCCAGCCGGTCCAGCACCGCCGCGGCGTCCCGATAGGTGCCGCGGACGGTGTCACCGCGGACGGTGCCGTGCTCGATCAGCGCCTCCAGGGTGGCGCCGGGCATCGTGTTGACCGTGTCCGGGGCGACCAGCTCCGTGACGTACAGGGTGTCGGGATAGTCGGGATCCTTCACCCCGGTCGAGGCCCACAGCGGACGCTGCGGGCGGGCGCCGCCGGTGGCGAGCAACTGCCACCGCTGCCCGGCGAGCATCTCCTCGAAGGCCTGGTAGGCCAACCGGGCATTCGCCAGGGCGGCGCTGCCGCGCAGCGCCAGCGCCGTCGGCGAGCCGATCGCCGTGAGCCGGCGATCGACCTCGACGTCCACCCGGGAGACGAAGAACGAGGCCACCGAGGCGATCCGGGACAGGTCGCGGCCGGCCGTGCGTGCCACCTCCAACCCGGCCAGCCAGGCGTTCATGACCGCCCGGTAGCGCTCCAGGGCGAAGATCAGCGTCACGTTCACGCTGATCCCCTCGCCCAGGGCCGTGGTGATCGCGGGCAGCCCCTCGGCCGTCGCCGGAATCTTGATCATCAGGTTCGGGCGGTCGACCGTGGTCCAGAGCCGGCGAGCCGCCGCCGTCGTGGCGGCGGTGTCCCGGGCCAGCCGCGGATCGACCTCGATCGAGACCCGCCCGTCCAGTCCGTCGGTGGCCTCGTAGACCCCCATCAGCACGTCGCACGCCGACCGGACGTCGTCCGTGGTGATCTCGAAGACGGCGGTCTCGACGTCGGCGCCGCGGTCGGCCAGGGCGCTCACCTGCTCGCCGTAGCGCTCACCCTTCGCCAACGCGTGGGCGAAGATCGTCGGGTTGCTGGTCACCCCGGTCACGTGCGCCTCGGTCACCAGCCGGCCCAGCGCACCGGTCTGCACCAGATTCCGGCTGAGGTCGTCCAGCCAGATCGAGACCCCCTCGGCCGTCAGCTGCGCCGTCGCCGACGCGCCTCCTCCCGTCCCCGTCGGCACGGTCATCGGTTCCCTCCTGAGCTCGCCGCGATGCTGTCCCTGGCGGCCTCGACGACCGCCTCCGTCGTGATGCCGAATTCGGCGAAGAGCGTGGCCTGGTCGGCCGAGGCTCCGAAGTGCTCGAGCGAGACCACCCGGCCGGCGTCGCCGACGACGTCGCGCCACCCCAGGCCGACTGCCGCCTCCACCGAGACCCTGGCCCGGACGGCGGGTGGCAGGACCTGGTCCCGGTACCCGCCGTCCTGACCGGCGAACCACTCCCGGCACGGCATCGACACCACCCGGGTGGCGATTCCGTCGGACTCGAGCGCGGTCCGGGCCGCGACGGCCAACTGCACCTCCGATCCGGTCGCGACCAGGATGACCGCCGGGGTGCCCCCGGTGGCCTCCTGGAGCACATACGCCCCGCGGGCGACCCCCGAGGCCTCGGCGAAGTCCCCCGACGCGCGGTCCACCGTGGGCAGGTTCTGCCGGCTCAGGCAGAGCGCCGCCGGCCGGTCGTTGTGCTCGAGCACGGTCCGCCACGCCCAGGCGGTCTCGTTGGCGTCGGCCGGGCGGACGACGTCCAGCCCCGGGATCGCCCGCAGCGCCGCCAGATGCTCGACCGGCTGGTGGGTGGGGCCGTCCTCGCCCAGCCCGATCGAATCGTGGGTCCACACGTAGGTGACCGGCAGCCGCATCAGCGCGGCCAGCCGTACCGCGGGGCGCATGTAGTCGCTGAAGACCAGGAACGCGCCGCCGAACACCCGGGTGCCGCCGTGCAACGCGATCCCGTTCATGATCATGCCCATGCCGTTCTCGCGGACGCCGAAGTGCAGCACCCGGCCGTACGGGTCGCCCCGGCCCCACAACCGGGTGCTGATCGAGTCCGGCAGGAACGAGGCCTCGCCCTCGAGGG
>CAYYCE010000143.1:4463-7170 GCA_964469635.1 uncultured Kineosporiaceae bacterium | reverse complement strand
TCAGCTCGGGATTTTCTGTCAGGATGGCGAGGGCCGCTGTCCCCGCCCCGCTCGGCGGCGCTTCCACCCCTGTCACCTGCACCGCTCGGCTCAAGCTCGGTCGCCGTCATGCCGACATCGTGACCGCCTGACCTCAGCCGTCCCACAGACAGGCAGCCGCCGTGACCGAGCCCCTCGTGACCGTCCTGGTGCTCACCTACAACCAGCTGCACCTGGTCGATCAGGCCCTGGAGGGGATCCTGGCCCAGCGCACCGACTTCGACTTCCGGGTGCTGATCCACGACGACGCCTCGACCGACGGCACCCAGGACCGGCTGCGTGCGGTCGCCGCCGACCACCCCGACCTCATCGAGCTCATCCTGCAGGAGGAGAACCAGCTGTCCCAGGGGGTCAGCATCCCCGCCCGGCTGCTGTTGCGCACCCACTCCGAGTTCGTGGCCTTCTGCGAGGGCGACGACTACTGGACCGACCCCGACAAGCTCCAGCGGCAGGTGGACTTCCTGAGCGCCAACCCCTGGTGCACCCTGTGTCACCACCACTACACGATCCTCAACGACGGCGGCCGGAAGGAGTACGAGACGAGCCTGCGCGACTACCTCGCCTCGCTGCCCTGGCGAACCGACGAGCGGGTGCCCGGCCATCGGCTGGCGGTGACCAACTTCGTGAAGACCTGCACCGCGATGGTCCGCCGCGCCGCGATCCGCGACCGGGTGCTCATCGCCGCGCACGACGTCCGCCCGGGCGACCACATCGTGTTCTGCAGCGCCGCCGAGAACGGCGACGTGGGCTTCATCGACCGCGACATGGCGACCTACCGGCTCCATGACCAGGGGTCGTGGGGAATGCTCGATCACGGCGCGCGGGTGCTCACCCACCTGGGCGCCTACTGGTTCCTCGCGGCCCACATGCGCGGGCCGATGCAGCGCGCGGTGCAGGAGCGACTGCTGCATCGGCTGGTCGGCAACCCGGTGCTGCGCCGCGAGTACAGCGCGCTGCGCAGCCTCGACGACCAGATCCACGAGCTGGCCGGCAGGGTCGACGAGCTGGCCACCACCGGCACCCTGACCGCCGACGCGCTCGAGGCGGCGCTCGGCGAGAAGACCGATGTCGAGCGGCGGCTGGGCGCGGTCACCCGGCAGCGTGACCTGCTCTCCAGCACCCTGGCCGCTGCCGCCTCCGATGGCTGAGGCAGCCCCGAGGACGGGCCCGCGTCGCGGCCTGCTGCTGTGGTGGGCCACGAACACCCGGGCAGCCGCGGTGGTGGCCGCCGCCGCGGTGAGCTCGCGGATCCCGCTCGCACTGGTCCTGGATCCCGCCGTGGCCCAACCGCCGGCGGACGTCCTGGCCGCCTGCCACGTGATCCAGCGGCCCACGGCGCCGCTGGACCGGGACGAACTGGAGTACATCGTCGCCGCCTCGAGGAAGGCCCTGGGCGTGGACGGACTCACTCTGGTGCCGACCTCGGAGTACCTGCTCGACACCCTGTACGAGAGCTGGGACGGCCCCTGGCCGGCCGGTCTGTCGGTGCCCTGCGGCTCGACGGTCGGCTACCGCACCCTGAGCAGCAAGAGCTGGGGTGCCCGGGCCCTGGCCGCCAGCGCGGTGCTGCCCCCGCCGGCCCGGCTCGAGGGCCTCGGGTCCGACATGCCGTTCGTGGCCAAGCCGGTGGTCAACGTCGTCGACGGCCGGGTGCTCAAACCCTTCCTGGTCGACGACGCCGGCGCGCACCGGCGCTTCGAAGCCGTCCGCGAGCACCACTTCGCCCAGGAGTTCATCCCCGGGCCCTCCTACTACTGGTGCGCCCACCGCGATCCCGACGGCGAGGTCACCGACTACTTCCAACGCAACCTGCTGCAGCGACCCGGCGGCGGCTCGATCGTGCTCGCCGCGGCACAGGAACCCCCCGATCAGGAGAGGATCCGCGCGGAGCTGCGGGGACTGCTGGACCTGATCGGCTTCACGGGCCCCGCGATGGTCGAGCTGCGCGGCCACCGTCCCCGGTTCATCGAACTCAACCCGCGACTGTGGGGTCCGCTGCTGCTCGACGCCCTGACCGGCGGCGGCGTGCTCGACGCCTTCCTGCACCAGGCCTGCGGCATCCGAGCCCGCCCGTTCCTGACCGCGGCCGAACGCGACCGGGCCGGGCTCTACGTCGTCCCCTCGGCACTGGCCGAACCGCTCGTCGGCGTCGCCGGCCCGCCCGCGACCGACATCCTCGTCCCCGAACCGCTGCGCCAGGTCCTGGTGGCGGCCGCCGGGGTGGACCCGACCCGTCTCGGAGGTGAATGGTGATCACGCAGGCCGCGGGGGCCAGACTGGCCGAGCTCTATGCCGGCAATCTCAAACACGCCGGCTATCAACCCGTCCCGCAGGTCCTGGCGGGCCACCTGCCGGAACCCGACATCGATCCGCTGTGGCGGGACCCGCGCCCGCGGCTGCCGCTGCTGCGCGCCGGGCTGCACGCCGCTCCCGACGGCCCCACGGTGGTCGAGATCGGCGCCAACACCGGCTACAACACCCTCACCCTGGCCGCGGAGCTGCCGCGCCGCCGGTTCGTCGCCGTCGAGGCCTCCGCGCCGCACGCCGAGTTCATCGCCGAATGCGCCCGGCTGCTCGGCCTGGACAACGTCAGCGTCCTTGCCGAAGGTGTTCTGCCCGAGGACGTCTCCCGACGCTGGCCCGACAGCGAGGTGCTCGACTTCAACGT
>CAYYCE010000143.1:0-4453 GCA_964469635.1 uncultured Kineosporiaceae bacterium | reverse complement strand
CATCACCTGGGGGTGGACATCGCCGTCGAGGGCGTGAACGACGTGGCCTCATGGTGGTCGCACGGCCTGCCTGACTGGCTCGCCACGGCGGACCGGCACCCGGCGTACTGGTTCTGCGTCGGGTACCGGTGGGGCGGATCCCGCGAGCACGAACTGCACGACCCGGACGACGCCGAAGGCATGGTGGCAAGGATTCTGGCCGCCGCCCCGCCGACCCTGGTGCCGGCCGACACCTGGGTCGCCGTCGGCGACGGCCACGCGGTGCGCTACCTGCGCCAGGGCGGCACGGACGGCACGGACGGCACGGACGGCCTCAACGAGGTGATCCGGCGGGAGAGCGCGGCCGGGCACTACCGGGGCGAGTACTTCCGCCGCCCGATCCTGCGATTCCGGCCGCGATGAGCCGGCGCTCGACGGCGCCCAGACTCATCACCTCGTCGACGATCGCGACCACGGCCTCGGCCCGCCTCGGCGACATGGCGCCGCCGGTCGGCAGGACCAGGACCCGGTCGGCCACCAGTTGGGTGGCGGGCAGGTCCCGCCCGGCCTCGGGATACCAGGAGACGTAGGGCTCCATCCGGTGGCAGCCGGGCCAGAAGTAGCGCCGCGCCAGCACCTTGCGGGCCCGCAGCGCAGCCAGCACGGCGTCCCGGGTGTGCGGGTCGCCGTCCTCCACCTCGACCACGACGTACTGGTAGTTGCCGAGCTCGCCGTCCGGGAAGGTGAGCAGCCGGGTGTTCGGCACCCGTGCCAGGGCGGCCCGGTAGGCCTCGTGGATGCGCCGGTTGGCGGCCACGACGTCGTCCAGCTCGTCGAGGTTCACCAGACCCATCGCAGCCGCGATCTCGGACAGCTTGGCGTTGGTGCCGAGCCCGCCGACGTCGTCCAGCCCCCGGAAGCCGAAGTTGCGCAGGCCGCGCAGCCGCTCGGCGAGATCGTCCTCGTCGGTGGTGACCGCCCCGCCCTCGAAGGTGTTGAAGAACTTCGTGGCGTGGAAGCTGAAGACCTCACAGCGACCGAAGGACCCGATCATGCGCCCGGCGTGGGAGGTGGCGAAGGCGTGGGCCGCGTCGAAGAGCAGCGGCAGGCCGTGCTCGTCGGCGACCCGCTGCAACTCCTCGACCGGGGCGGCCCGACCCCACAGGTGTACGGCGAGGATTCCCGTGGTGGCCGGTGTGATCGCCCGACCCACCGACACCGGGTCCAGGGTGTGCTCGAGGTCGTCGATGTCGGCGAACACCGGCCGGATCCCCAGCCAGCTCAGCGCGTGGGCGGTCGCGACGAAGGTGAACGAGGGCACGATCACCTCGCCGGACAGCCCGAGCGCCCGGGCCGCGAGCTGCAGCCCGACCGTGCCGTTGGCCACGGCGACGGCGTGCCGCACCCCGAGTCGGTCGGCCAGGCGCCGCTCCAGCTCGCCCACGAGCGGGCCGGCGTTGCTCAGCCGGCGCGAGGCGAAGATCCGGTCGACGTATCGGTCGAAGGCCGCCCGGCTGCCGATGTTCGGTCCGCCGACGTGCACGGGCTCGTCGAGTGCGTCCGGCTCCGCGCCGTCCCGCACGCCGGCCCGCACACCGTCCCACTCGCCGTCCTCGGTGCCCCGGGCAGGGCCCCGATCGCCGAGCAGGCCAAGCAGGTGGTCGCCGTAGCCGCTGGGCCGCAACGGTTCCGCCAGCTCCCGCAGTCCCCGGTCGTCGATCCAGCCCTGCCGCCAGGCGATCTCCTCGAGACAGCCCACCCTGGTCCCGGTGCGGCGCTCGACGTCCCTCACCCAGGCTGCCGCGGCCGCCAGGGACTCCAGGGTGCCGGTGTCGAACCACACCGTCTGCTCCCCGAGGATCCTCACGTGCAACCTGCCGGCGCGCAGGTACTCGGCGTTGACGGCGGTGATCTCGAGTTCACCGCGCGGGCTCGGCGACACCCCGCGGGCGACGGCCACGACGTCCGGATCGTAGAAATAGATGCCCGGTACCGCGAGGTCGCTGCGCGGGCGGACCGGCTTCTCCGCCAGCGAGAGCGGCCGGCCGGTGGCGTCGAGCTCGATCACCCCGTAGCGGTGCGGATCCTCCACCCGGCGGGCGAACACCGCGGCACCGGGTAGGTCCCGGCACGCCGCGAGCTCCTGCGCCAGTCCGGGGCCGTGCAGCAGGTTGTCGCCCAGGGCCAGCGCCACCCGGTCCGACCCGATGAAGTCGTCACCGATCAGGAACGCCTCGGCCAGGCCCCCGGGTCGCTCCTGCACGGCGTAGTCCAACCGGATCCCCAGCCCACGGCCGTCACCGAGCAACCGGCGGAACTGCGGCAGGTCCTCGGCCGCGGTGATCAGCAGGACCTCGCGGATCCCGGCCAGCATCAGCGTCGAGAGCGGGTAGTAGACCATCGGCTTGTCGTAGACGGGCAGCAGTTGCTTGCTGACCCCTCGCGTGAGGGGGTACAGCCTCGACCCGGAGCCACCGGCGAGGACGATGCCTTTCACTCGGAGGGCATCGGACGGGCGCCTGGCCGCCTTGAGGTCTCACCAGGAGCGCAGCGGCGGGTGGAACAGCCTCGGCATGCCGTACCGGCGGGCCAGCCGGTCGATCGCCAGGGTGTTCACCACGATGATCCCCAGGTCGACGACGAACATCATCGCGTCGGCGTCGGTCGCGGTGAGCATCTGGGAGACCTGGCCGGTCAGCACCGCGAGGGCGAACGAGAGCACGTTGTTGGCGGCGTGGACGGCGATCGAGGCCTCGAGCCCGCCGGTGCGCCAGACCAGCCAGGATGCGGCGAGCGCGAACACGAACCGGTCGGCGAACAGCCACGGGTCCTGCTGGCCGTGCGCCCAGGCGAACACCAGCCCCGACACCACGGCGGCCACGACGGCGCCGAGGCCGGCCCGCGCGAACACCGAACCGACGAGCTGGCTCAACCAGCCCCGGAACAGGAACTCCTCGCCGGCTGCCTGGAGCGGGGTGGTGAGCAGCACCACCAATGCGAACGAGGCCGCCCGTCGGTCCGGCCGGATCGCCAACCCGCCGTCGAGGACGACCAGCGCGGCATTGACGAGCAGCATCAGCGCCAGGGCCAGCACCGTGCCGCGGATCAGCCAGGGCCAGCGCAGGCCACCGGCGACCGAGGCGACCCACCGGGGCCGCCAGCCGTAGCCGCCCCACACCGCGGCCTGGGCCACCAGGATCATCGAGGCGAGCACCAGGTTCACGAACAGCAGCCCGATCGGGCCCGTGGTCCAGGCGGCGTACTCGGCGTCGGACGGCGATCCGCCGCGGGCCACGGCCCATCCCGCGGCCAGCGCCCCCCAGAACACCGTCATCAGGCCGAAGCCGACCGCCACGGCCAGCAGCACGGAGACCACGGGACGCCACCAGGCGTAGTTGGGCCCGCGGAGCAGCTGCGTGTAGGGCCTTGCCCGCCAGGCCTCGGCCGGGCCCCGCTGCGGCCATCCCGCGATCGGGGCCATGACCGACGGCGCCCCGCCGTCACCCCGACCCGGTGCGGGCGGCGGGACGGGGGCGCCGTGGGTCATGGCGCCAGTCTGCCCCGAAGTGCCCGCATGCGCACGAGCGCGCTCGCCCGGCCGAGGATCTCGACGGACTCGAACAGCGGCGGTGAGACCCGCCGGCCACTGGTCGCGACCCGGATCGGGGCGAAGGCCACGCGGGGTTTGAGCCCCAGCCCGTCGATGACGGCGGCACGCAGCGCCCCCTCGATCCCCTCGACGGTCCAGTCCGCCTCGTCGAGCGCCTCGAGGGCCGCCGTCGCGGCGTCGAGGACGGCGATCGAGGTCGCGGCGTCCTTGCTCACCTGGGCGAGGGCGTCCTCGGTGACGGTGAGGTCCTCGTCCGCGGTGAACAGGAAGCCCAGCATGTCGGCGGCCTCGGCCAGCAACTGGATCCGGGTCTGGATCAGCGGCGCCGCGGCGTCCAGGACCACGCGCTCGCGGACGGTGAGCGCGGCAGCGTCACCGGTACTCAGGAGGTCCTGCGCGTGCAGGTAGGGCACCAGGCGGTCGGTGAGGTCGGCGACGTCGAGCCGGCGGATGTGCTCGGCGTTGATGGCCTCGGCCTTGGCCGCATCGAACCGCGCCGGGTTGGCGTTGACGTCGACGACGTCGAAGGCCTCGACCATCTCCTCCATGGTGAAGACGTCGCGGTCGGGGGCGATCGACCAGCCCAGCAGCGCCAGATAGTTCAGCAGCCCCTCGGGCACGAAGCCGCGCCGGCGGTGGCCGAACAGGTCGGCCTGCGGATCGCGCTTGGACAGCTTTCGGTTGCCTTCGCCCATGACGTACGGCAGGTGGCCGAATCGGGGGATCTCGCGGGCCACGCCGATGTCGACCAGCGCGCGGTACAGCGCGATCTGGCGCGGGGTGGAGGACAGCAGGTCCTCCCCGCGCAGCACGTGGGTGATCCCCATCAGGGCGTCGTCCACGGGGTTGACCAGGGTGTACAGC
>CAYYCE010000142.1:0-7193 GCA_964469635.1 uncultured Kineosporiaceae bacterium | reverse complement strand
AGGGACGGCGGCGCACCTCGGGCCCGGCGGGCCGCACGGGCGTGGTGGCCTCAGCCGCTGACATCGAAACCCTCCCCGGTCAGGGACACGAAGACGTCCTCCAGGCTGCGCACCGCCGTGGTGAAGGAGGACACCGGGATCCCGGCGTGCACGAGCGCGGCCACGACCTTGTCGGGCGCCAACTCCCCCAGGTCGCCCTCGACCACGCGCGCGCCGTCCGTCGCCTCGCCCGGGCCCGCCGCCGACATCTCCGCCACGCCCACCTCCGCCACGCCCAGGTCCGCCAGGACGGCGACGGCCGCCTCGGGACGCGCCGTGACCAACCGGCAGCCGGTCCTGCCGGAACCACGGACCTCGGCCAGCGATCCCTGGGCCACCAGCCGTCCCTCGCGCATCACACCCAGGTGGGTGCAGATCTGCTCCACCTCGGCGAGCAGGTGACTCGACACGAGCACGGTCGCCCCCTCGTGGGCCAGCGAGGCGACCAGGGAGCGCACCTCCCGGGTGCCCTGCGGGTCCAGCCCGTTGGTCGGTTCGTCCAGCACCAACAGATCCCGGGGAACGAGCAGGGCGGCGGCGATCGCCAGCCGCTGACGCATCCCCAGCGAGTAGGCGCGGTACCGCTTGTCGGCCGCCGCCAGCAACCCGACCCGGTCGAGGGCGGTGTCGATGCGCGATCGCGCCGTCCTGGGGTCTGCAGTCAGATCGGCGGCGTCGAGTCGGGCCAGGTTGGCCCGGCCTGACAGGTAGGGGTGGAATGCCGGTCCCTCCACCAGGGCCCCGACCCGGGGCAGCACGATCGCGGCGTCCCGGGGCACCGGACGGCCCAGCAGCCGGCGTTCACCGGCCGTCGGCTCGACCAGGCCGAGCAGCATCCGGATGGTGGTGGTCTTGCCGGAGCCGTTGGGTCCCAGGAACCCGTACACGGCGCCGTCGGGGACCTGCAGATCGATCGCGTCGACCGCCGTCTGGTGGCCGAACCGCTTGGTCAGGCCCAGGGTCTGCACGGCCCACTCGCCCCCGGAGGCCGGGGCCGAGCCGGGCACTGTGCCCGCCGCCGCGCTCACCGGGTCGCGAGGGCCGAGTACAGGGACTCGGGGGCGACGGAGCCGACGGCGAACCGGCCGTCGTCGGTGATCACCGCCGAGAACAGCGTCCCGGCCAGCAGCCGGCCGGATCCCCAGCTGCCCGAGACCTCAGGCAGCGAGCCCAGGACGCCCTGCAGCTGCGCCATGGCCTGGCCTTCGCCGATCCCCGAACCGGTTCCACCGCTGCCGTCGGTTCCACTGCCTCCGCCGGTGGGCAGCGTGCCCACCGCCACCGACGTCCAGCCGGTGCCCACCACGTGTGGCTCCGCCCGGGCGGCCGGGGATGCGGCCCCGCTCGGTGCGCTGTGCTCGGCGGTGCCGCCCTCACTCACCCGGGTTCCCGGGGGCGGGGTGAAGTCGAACTGCCGGTCGCCCGGCACGGTGAAGTCCACGCTGGTGAAGCCCACCTCGAAGGCCGGCGTGGCCGCCGAGGTGGAGAACACCTGGACCCTCAGCGGGATCCGTTGCGCGGCGTCCACGGCGATCCGGACCTGCGCCACCAGGGTGCCGCTCTGCCGGGGACGCAGCACCAGTTCGTAGGCGCTGCGACCGGCCACCGTGGTGGTCCCGGGCACGCTCACCTCGGTGGTGGGCTGCAACGCCGCCAGGGCGGCGTCCGCGGCCTGCTGGGGTGTGCTCGGCAGCTCGCTGGGCACGGGCGAGGGGAGGGAGCCCGCCCCGGACGGCGCGGTATCGGCGTCCAGCGCGTAGTGGGTGGCGGACTTGGTCCCGCTCGACCACAGCCACAGGTCTTTGCCGTTGCGCACGATGTCGGACTCCCCGCCCGACCCGATCAGGGCCAGGCGGGCCTTGTCGGGACCGGCGTACCAGATCCGCCAGGTGTGGGTTCCGGTCACCGTCGAGCTCAGCTCGGACGAGCCGCCGGCACCACCCATCCCGGGCAGGGTGATGTCCGGCAGACCCAGCTCCGAGGTCTGCACCACGGTTCCGGAGATCCCGGCCAACCGGGCCTGCTGGACGTCGACCAGCAGCTGCGCCGGCGTCCGGGGGGCCAGGGTGGCGTCGGCGCTGGCCGATTCGAGCAGTCCGGCACCGGCGGTGCCCGCGACCACGAGCGCGGCGGTGCCCACCGGCACCGCCCACCGCAGCCGACGACGAGTACGCGGGGTCGAGGTGGAGTCCATGGCACCATCGTGCCCCCGGCGGCCTGAAGGTCAGCTGAAGGCCGATCCCCGCCTGGCCACCCGGGTGCCACAGTGGTGCGGTGCGACTGCTGATCGTCGAGGACGAACCGGCCATGGCCGACGCGCTGCAGCGGGGCCTGGCCGCCGAGGGGTTCGCGGTCGACGTCGCCACCGACGGCCCGGGCGGCCTCGAGGCGGCCCGGTTCACCGGCTACGACGCCGTCGTCCTCGACGTCATGTTGCCGGGGTTGTCCGGCTATACCCTGGTCCGCACGCTGCGGCAGGAGGGCAACTGGGTGCCGGTGCTGATGCTGTCGGCCAAGGACGGCGAGTACGACCAGGCCGACGGCCTCGACTACGGGGCCGACGACTACCTCACCAAGCCGTTCTCCTTCGTGGTGCTGCTGGCCCGGCTGCGGGCCCTGCTGCGCCGCGACCCTCGGCCCCGGCCCACGACGCTGCGGGCGGGTGAGCTCCAACTCGACCCGTCCGGCCACAGCGTCACCCTCGACGGCGTCCCCGTCGCCCTGACCCCCAAGGAGTTCGCCGTCCTGCACGAGCTGCTGCGGGCCCACCCGGCCGTGGTCGCCAAGCAGGATCTGCTCGACGCCGTATGGGGCGAGGCCGAGACCGTGGACGCGAACCTGGTGGAGGTCCACGTGGCCGCGCTGCGCCGCAAGCTCGGCCGGGACCGGATCGAGACCGTCCGCGGCGCCGGGTACCGGGTGGCCCCGTGAGTCTGCGGGCGCGGCTGATGGGGGTGGGTCTGGCAGGGGTGGCCGTCGCCCTGCTCGCCGGGGGGCTGGCGCTCTACTGGCTGATGACCACCGCCCTGGACCGCTCGCTCGACGAAGCGGCCCGGCTGGCGGCGACCGAGGTCGCCGAACTGGCCCATACCGGTCGGTTGCCCGATCCGCTGCCCTCCGGCCGCGCCCCGGTGGTGCAGGTACTGGACGACGAGAATCGGGTGGTCGCCGCGTCGGTGGCGGCCGACCGGCTCACGGCCGTCGTCACCCCGGCCGAACGCGAGGCGGTCCTGGCCGGCGGGGCGGTGGTGGTTCCGGGCTACCGGGCCGCGCTCGACGGCCGGCTGCGGGTCAGCGGCGTCGCGGTCGAGGATCCCTCCGGGGACCGCCTGCTCGTGGTCGCGGCCTCGCCCACCACCGACACCGACACCAGCCGGTTGGTGCTGCGGACCCTGTTGCTGGTCGCCTTCCCGCTGGTCCTCGCGATCATGGCCGCGGTGGCCTGGCGGATCATCGGGGCGGTGCTGCGGCCGGTCGAAGACCTGCGCGCCGGGGCGGAACGCATCGGCGCCGAGGCCGAAGGGGCCCAGGGCTTCGCGGCCCGACCCCCCGAGCGGCTCATGGTCCCCGGCACCCGTGACGAGATCGCGGCGTTGGCCCGGACCCTCAACGACATGCTGGACGCCCTCGACCGGGCCCGGCTCCGACAGCGCTCCTTCGTGGCCGACGCCGCGCACGAGCTGCGAAGCCCGCTGGCGAACCTGCGCACCCAACTCGACGTGGCACTGCGCCTCGGCGAGGCCGGACCCCTCACCGCCCGTCTGGACGCGGAGGTGGATCGGCTCTCGGGGTTGGTCGAGGACCTGCTGACGCTCGCCATGGCGACGGACGGCGCGGCACCCGTGGCGCAGGACGTCGAGGGGTCCGCGATCGCCGACCTGCTGGCGGCCGTCATCTCCCGCTACCGGCAGGCCCGGGTCCCGGTGATCCCGGACCTGTCCCGGCCGCCGGGGAGCGTGCACCTGGCCCGGGTCGATCTCGAGCGCACCGTGACCAATCTCCTCGACAACGCCGTGCGTCACGCCGCGACGACGGTCACCGTCCGCCTCGCCCGCGCGGCGTCCGGGCTGGAGATCACGATCGCCGACGACGGCCGCGGCATCGAGGAGGCCGACCGGGAACGGGTCTTCGAGCGGTTCACCCGACTCGAGGAGGCCCGCGACCGCGACAGCGGCGGCAGCGGCCTGGGAATGGCCATCGCCCAGGCCCTGATGCGCCGCAACGGCGGCCGGATCGAACTGCACGACAACTCCCCGGGACTGCGGGCCGTCGTCGTCCTCCCGCTGGGGTCGGCGGGCACGACACACTGGAGCCCATGAGCAGCCTGCCTCCCTGGGGGACCTCGCCCGAGGAGCCCACGAGCCACCCCGCATCCGCGGACCCCGGCCGGAGCCGCGCCCCGGGCCCCGCCGATCGCCCCGGGGCCCCCATGGAGTTCGCACTCGTGGTGGAACAGCAGAAGGGCAACGGACAGTCGATGCAGTGGCGGGCCGATCCCCCGCCCCGGCACCTGCCGTCGGGGACGAGCCGGGCCGAGGCGGAGCGGGCGGCCCTGGCCCTCGCCAGGACCTTCTCGCCGGACCATCCCTGGGCCAAGGGCGATCGCACCGTCTACCGGCTCGACGCCGGCGCGTTCCTCGTGGTCATGCAGGGGGCGACCAGGAACTTCCACTTCCGGGTCAGCGTCGCCGAGCCGATCCCGTGAGCCGCTGCCACACCCAGCCACCGGGATGGGCCTGACCGCTGAGCACGTACTGCAGCACGTTGAGGTTCTGCAGCGTCGACTCCATCCGGAGACGGCCGAAGGAGCGTCCCGCGAACAACAGCCGGTCGCCCGTCTGCAGGGTCTGGTCCGGTTCGGGCAGCAGGTGGAGCCGTCCGGCCCGCATCCACAGCAGCGCCAGCACGTCGAGCTCGACCTCGCGGTCGGCCGGGTCCCGCAGCAGGTCCCCGAGGCGGACCTGGGAACCGCGCCGCAGGGCGTCCTGGACGGCGGTCGCCCCCGCGGCGTCCAGGGTGACGTCCCAGATCCGGGGCACCCGGCCGCGTCCGACCTCCTGCAGCCGATCGGCCAGCCCGGCGCACCACGACTCATCGTTGGAGCGCAGCTCCTGGACGAAGACCGACAGCAGCGGCGTGGTCACGATCGTCAGGCACTCCTCGGCCACGATCGTCGAGGGCACCATGTCGAACTCGGAGTCGAAGGCGTCGAACAGCACCTGATTGGCGGCGTCGTTCTGGCGCACCACGACGAACAGGTCCGGTTGGAGCTCGCGCGCCGTCATGACGACCGAGAGGTTGTCGGCGTCGTTGTCGGTGGCGGCGACGATGCCGACGGCCGAGTCCACGCGCGCCTGGGTGAGGGCGTCGGCCTCGGTGCCGCGGCCGGTCACCACCGTGATCCCGAGTCCGGCACCGACATCACCCTGGCGCACGATCGGGTCGACCACGGTGACGTCGATCCCGATGGTGCGCAACTGGCGGGTCACGGCGCGGCCGAACCGACCGTAGCCGACGACGATCCAGCTGCCGCGGGGCGGTCGGTGCGGGGCCGGAAGGTCCTCGCCCGGCAGCGCGGTGACGAGCTCGACGAGCCGCAGTCGGTCCGGGGCCGCGATCGAGAGCGCGAACTCCTCGGCGAACTCCTCGAAGGCGTTGATGATGTGGTGGGTCCCGAAGGAGGCCATGTTGGCCGCGGTCACCGCGTCGGTGGTGCGGGCCAGCACCGGATGGGCGGGATTGAGCAGCCGTGCCGAGATCGCGACCGCGAGGTTGGCGTGGTCGTCGTTGGTCAGCGCCATGACGCCGCGGCACTGCGGATGGCACAGCCCCGCCAGCATCAGATTGGCCGGCAGGCCGGCGTCGGCCGCCAGTATCGGGGGGTCGGTCGGGATGTCCTCGAGGCCGAGCTCCTGCACCCGCAGCTCGTCGAGTTCCACGATGACGCACTGGCGGTCGATCCGGCCCAGGCTGCGCGCCACCAGGGTGCCCGTCGCCCCGCAGCCGCAGACCAGGTAGAACGGCTCCCTGATGCGGCGCACCCGCCGTCCGAACTGATTGGCGGCCATCGCCGTCCGGAAGCCCTTCTCCTGGAGCAGGGCCAGGGTGGTCACGATCGCGTACGTCCACCCGATCACCGTCAGATAGATGCACGTGGTGACCCACAGCCGTTGGGCGTCGGAGAACGCGCCGGGCAGTTCCCCGAAGCCGATCGTGGTGGCGGTGTAGCTGACGAAGTAGAACGCATGGAAGAAGTTCAGCGGTGGGCCGGGATTGCCCTCGGCGTCGACGCCGGGTACCAGCATCAGACCCAGGATCGACACCGAGTAGATGGCGATCAGGGTGATCAACGGCACCCGCATCCGCCGGAGCACCAAGAGCACGGTGTTACTCATCCCGGTCCGTCCCGCCGTTCGCCCCGCATCCCCGGATCGTCGCCCACCGACGGGTCAGCGCCGCATCATGACCGTCTCGCTCACGAGGATGACCAGCGAGACGATGTTGGCCAGCAGGGCGCCGCCGGACAGCGAGACCACACTGGAGGTGATGTGGGGACCCATGCCCACATCGACCACGTGGACGGCGATCGTCCAGGTCAACGTGGCGGCGATCAGCTGCAGGTCGGCGACCAGGCTGGTGGCCAGGTGTACCGCCCCGATCTGGGTGCGGTCGCCGAACTTGAGCAGTGTGGCGATCAGGCTGACCACCAGGGCCGCCAGCAGTTCGTAGATGTTGTGCAACTCGGGACGGCTCATGTCGCCGATGAAGAAGCCGAAGTTCAACGTCGCGGCCAGGACGATGAAGAAGCCGAAGACGACCTTCTCGGGGTTCACAGCGGGACCTCCCGGTTCATGACCGTCGACCTTACCCGCGGGGTGGGCGACGGCCACGCACCTACGGGGTGAGTGGGGTGAGCCGTTCGGCCAGGGAGCGACAGGCGATCTGCACCGGGTCCCAGGTCGGCGAGAACGGCGGGGCGTAGGCGAGGTCCAGGTAGGCGACCTCGCCGACGGTCATGCCCGCGAACAGCACGGCGGCGGCGACGTCGATCCGCTTGCCGGTCCCCGGGCCGCCGGCCAACTGACAGCCGAGCAGCCGCCCGGTGACGGCGTCCGCCATCGCCCAGACGCTCATCGTCTCGGCCTGCGGCATGT
>CAYYCE010000141.1:0-7195 GCA_964469635.1 uncultured Kineosporiaceae bacterium | reverse complement strand
CCCGAGGTGGGGCTGTTCGACCGGGCCCGGCTGCTCCAGGCCTGTGCCGTGGTGCGGGACTACCTCGCCCGGGTGGGGGAGCCCAGCGACCGGCAGCCGTATCGGGACGATGCCGAGGCGGCGGCGCTCGACGAGCAGCTCGGCGAGACGGCCTACGCGGCGACGGGGTATACGGCGGCGGCGATCGCCGCGCTGCAGTCGCAGGAGGTCTCCGAAGCGCTCGAGCTCGCGGTACGCGGCCTGGTGGCCTTCGAGTCGCTGCCGCAGTCGGGATCGGAGCCCGACCGCTCCGCCGAGGCCCGGATGGCGGCCACCCTGGCGCTGCTGTGCTGCCAGTTCTTCGACCACGAGCGCGCCCTGCGATTCGCCGAGATCGCCCTGCGCCAGACCCCGACCAGCCAGCGGGCCCGCTGGACGGTCACCGCCCACCTGCTGGCCGAGGTCGCCCTCGCGCGGGCCCGGGAGCTCGGCGACGACGAGGCCGGGCGGCGCCGCCGGTTGCTGGCGCGGGTCGAGCACCTCGGGCACCGGCTGTCCGTCACCGCCGCCGGATCGCTGGCGCGGACGGTCGCCGGCCCGCGCCTGGTCGCCGAGGTGCTGTGCGAGCGGGGGCAGAGCGCGCAGGCCTGGGTGCGGTTGCAGCAGGCGGCCTCCGCCCTGCCGGGCGTCGAGGCGAGCGGTCCCGCCGTCCGGCAGGAACGGGCCGCGCTGCAACTGGCTCGTGGGCGCTGCCTGATCCTGCTGGCCCAACCGTGCCAGGCCCTGCCCGAACTGGACGGCGCCCTGGCCGCGCTGCACCCCGACCGAGACCTGGCCGAGCACATCCATGCCCTCGAACTGCGCTCGCTGGCTCGGGAGCGGGCGGGCAACACCGCCGGCGCCCTGGCCGACATGCGGATCCTGGCCGAGCAGGTGTGGGCCCGTCACCGGCGCCAGATCGGCGGCTTCATGGACCAGGTCTGGGGACGTGCCGGAGCCGAGGGACGTCGCCGGGACCTGGAGGCGCGCGAGGAGGTGCTGATCCGCACGGCCGAGCAGGACCCGCTGACCTCTCTGGTGAATCGGCGCGGGGTGGAGCGGTTCTGCGCCACGCTGGGTCCAGGCCAGCCGCTGTGTCTGGTGATGATCGACATCGATCACTTCAAGACCGTCAACGACCGGTTCGGCCACGCCGTCGGGGACACGGTGCTGCGGGAGGTGGCCGGGATCCTCAGCGGCTCGCTGCGGTCGGTGGACCGGGTGGCCCGCTGGGGCGGGGAGGAGTTCCTGATCGCGCTGCCGGCCGAGTCGTGCGACCTGGGCGCCGAGGCGGCCTCGCGGGTGCGGCGCCGGGTGGCCGACCACGACTGGGACGCGGTCGCGGCGGGGCTGCGGGTGACGATCTCGGCCGGCGTGGCCTGCGGCGCGGCGCGCGAGCTGACCGGGGTGATGCACCGGGCCGATTCGGCGCTCTACCGGGCCAAGCGTGCCGGCCGGGATCGGGTCGTCACGTCCTGACCGGTCCCGACCGCGCGCCGATCCGGGTGGGGCGCCGCGCCGTGGGCCACGGCGCGCTCGCCGGTGGCTGCACGGTGTCCCGGTGATGGTGCAGTCTTGTGCCATGACTTCGACGCAGCCCCCTGGCTGGTACCCCGACGCGAGCATGCCCGGGCATGAGCGGTGGTGGGACGGCGTGGCGTGGAGCCCGGTGACCCGCCCTGCCGAGGCCGTGACCGCGGCCCAGGATCCGGGTCCGCCCGCCCCGTCGGCGGATCAGGGTGCCGCCGGTGGTCAACCGGCCGATCGGCAGCCCTACGGTCAACCCTCAGGCGGCTACGAGCAGCCCGATGGTGGGTACGGCCAACCGGGTTCCCCCTATGGTCAGCCCGCGTTCGGTCAGCCCGGTGCCGGTCAGCCAGGTGCCGGTCAGCCCGGTGCCGGTCAGCCCGGGGGCGGCTTCGCCCCACCCGGGGGCGGTTACGGCCAACCGACCGGTGGTTACGAGCAGTCGGGCGAGCCCGCCTCCGCCACACCCCGGAGTGCCGCACCCCAGAGTTCCCATCCCTCCTACCCGGCACCGCCGGCCGGTCAGGCCGGGCCCCAGGGGCCGATGCAACAGGGCTCGATGCCGTACGGCTCGATGCCTTACGGCGCGGCGCCCTACGCCGGTGCCGCCCCGAGCGGGCTGGAGGCGAACCTGGCCAGTCGGGGCCTGCGCCTCGTGGCCCGGATCATCGACGGCATCCTCGTCGGGATCGTCGCCTCGATCGTTGGCTTCCCGTTCCTCGGCCGGGCGATGAGTGGTCTGCAGGACATCATCGACTCCGCCGAGGCGGGGGTCAGCTCACCCGACACCGGCTCGTTCACCCGCCCGCTGATCGCCTTCAGCCTGGTGGCCGCCGTGATCAGCGCCGCCTACCACGTGTCCCTGATCGCGACGCGGGGGGCCACCCTCGGCAAGTCGGCGGTCGGGGTCAAGGTGCAGCGACTGGTCGATCAGGGCAGGCCGACCTGGGGAGAGTCCGCGATGCGCTGGGCCACGACCGACCTCCCGGGGCTCATCCCGACCGTCGGCGGTCTCTACTCGCTGCTCGACGCGCTGTGGTGTCTGTGGGACCCGAAGCGGCAGTGCATTCACGACAAGCTGCCGAAGACCGTGGTGGTCAGGTCCCGCTGAGGATCGCGGCGCGCCGGCGAGCGGCTATTCCCGGCTCATCAGGCCGAGGCCGACCCAGCCCTGAACGGTGGCGCCGAGATCGCTCACCTCGACGCCGGTCAGGAACCCGCGGGTGACCGCCGCGTCAGCCTCGCTCATCCGGCGCAGCGCCGAGATGAGCGGGGCGTTCCCGGTCTCCGCGAGGATCGCCGTCAGCGCCTCGACCTCGGCGCCGTTCAGGGCCGCCCGGACGGCGCACAGCACGTTCACCATGCCGTAGCGCGGCCCGCGGGAGCCGATCCGGGTGATCACCGGGACGTCGTCGCCGCCGAGCCGGAACGTCAGGTCCGCGTCGATCAGGTCCCGGACCAGGTTCGCGGTCGCCTCGGCCGGCGAACCGTCCGGCAGCAGGGTGAGGTTCTCGGCGCCGTCCGCCCTCAACACCTCCAGGACCTGCGGCCACCCCGGTCCGGGGGTGAGCTCGATCCAGGTCGTGGCCGTGAAGTCCAGGGCCGCCAGCAGCTGCTCCGTCGCCGCCGCCGTCTGTTCGGGCAGGGGCACCCGAACGCCGATGATCTCGATCCGGTCGTCGTCGGCGAACAGGTCGCGGGCGGCGCGCACCTGCTGCCGATCACCACTCAGCAGCGTGGGCAGCGCGTACTCGCGCAGGTCGAGTTCGGCTGCGGCCTCCTCGGCGACCTGCGCGCGCAGCAGCCACGAGGCCAGGGCATCGCCGTACCAGCTGGCCCGGTGTCCGCGGTGGACGGGGGCGGCGCTCGCGTCGTCGAAGAACTCCTCGACGAGTTCCACGACGACGGGGCCGTCGCCGGGATCGGTGCTCGACCCGGGTAGGTCGACCAAAGGCACGGCGATGGGGCTGCTCACGGGGCGACTCTAACCTCCGGGAGGCGGTGGGCGAGATTATGGCTTCGTATAGTTTGAAGTCATAACTTTCTCCTGGGAGGGTGACCCAACTCCCCATGGCGAAGTGCGGCCACAGACACCCGATCGGCGTGGTGACCCGCCGGCCTGTTCGACGGCCACGACGGCCACGACGGTGCGATCGGCGGGGACGCGGAGGCGGTGGCCGTTGCCGTTGCCGTTGCCGTTGCCGCAGGACCATGTGAGACGGTCGGGGCGATGACCAAGCCGTTGCCGTTCGACCCGGTGGCCGAGGCGCGCCGGCACTGGGAGCGGTCCGGCTGGGCCGACGCCGCGCCGGGGATGGCCGCGGTGACCTCGATCATGCGGGCGCAGCAGGTCGTGCTGGCACGGGTCGACGGTGTCCTGCGCCCGCACGGGCTGAGCTTCGCCCGCTACGAGGTGCTGATGCTGCTCTGCTTCACCCGCGCCGGGGCGTTGCCGCTGGCCCGGTTGGGGGAACGACTGCAGGTCCACCCGGCCAGCGTGACGAATGTGGTCGACCGGCTGGCGGCGGCCGGGCTGGTCCGCCGGATCGCCCACCCGACCGACCGACGGGCCACTCTCGCCGAGATCACCGATGCCGGACGCGACCTGGCCGCCGCGGCGACCGCCGACCTGAACGATACGGTCTTCGCCGCCCCCGGACTCGACCGCCGCGGCATCGACCGGCTCGTGGCCCTCTTGGCCGACCTGCGTCACGACGCCGGCGACTTCACCTGAGGGTTCGGCGGTGCCGGGCCCGCGCTACTCCCGGCCGGGAGTCCTGGCCGGGACACCGGACCATCTCTTGCCCACCGATCGTGCCAGCAGCAGGCTGGGACGCTCGACGGAGCGATAGAAGACCTCGGTGACCACGACCGACAGTGGGATCGCCAGGACGGCTGTCGCCAGTACCGATGGCGTACCGCCGAGCAGCAGCGCGACCGACACCACGATCGGTTCGTGGACCAGGTAGAGGCTGTAGGAGCGCGACCCCATCCAGGCCACCGGCTGCAGGGCGAACAGCCTGCCGGCTCCCGGGCAGTGCACCACCACCAAGACCGCGAGCGCGGCTCCGAGAAGGACGATGGGCTTGGCGCCCTGGGTGGCGACCTTCGGGGCGCCGGGGAACACCGCGTAGAGCAGCCAGTACGCATCGAGGGCCAGCAGGCACAGCGCCACCAGGCCGCCCCAGGCGGCCTTCGCGTGACGGCCATCGGTGATTCTCGAGGCGAGCAGCGCGATGTCGTCCCGAGACATCGCCAGCACGACGCCGATGGCGAACATGGGCAGGTACTGACCCCACTCGTGGGCCGGGGTGGGGATGTAGCACAGGAGGGCGAGTGCTGCGATGGACAGCGGCCACGGCACCCGTTCGAGGCGGCGCCCCACGATCAGGAACAGGGGCAACAGGACGGAGAACAGGACTTCCCACTTCAGGGACCAGAGAACGCCGTTGGTCGTGCCGGGTGAGCCCAGCAACAGCACGTCCTGCACGACCGGTCCGAGCGTGGTCACCGCGGGGTGGGTGTCGAGCCACCAACCTGCTTCGGGGTGGGGGACCCGGGGGGCGATCCTCGCCCAGGCGAGAGCGAGCACCACGGCACCGGCGACCGGCAGGTACAGCCGGGTCAGCCGTTTCGGGTAGTAGCCGCGCCAACGGAACGTTCGCCCTGACAGCAGCGGCTGGGTCAGGACGTATCCGCTCAACACGAAGAACACGAGTACGGCCTCGCGGCCCGCGCCGACGATGCGCAGTGGGGTGTAGGACCACCACCAGGCCAGGTCATGGTCGGAGGCGTGGGCGGCCGGCTGGTCGACCACTCTGTTGAACGCGAGGTTGGTCATCAGAACGTGGGTGAGCACGACCGTTGCGGCCGCCACTCCGCGCAACCCGTCCAGGCCGTGGATCCGATTCGACGATGCCTCAGTTCGGGTGATCGCGAACGTCGCGAGGCGCGATTCGTCGACCGGACGACCTAGGTGCATGAAGACTCCCCCTGCCCTGGGCCGATCCCTGCGGGCATGAAACCACGTCAGGAGTGGGGGAGTGGGCGATTGTCCACGATCGGCTCGCCGTCCGTCTCCACCCCCGCCTCCCGTAGTTGGACCAGCGCGGCCTCGGTGGTCGCCGCCGCGACGCCCGCGGTCATTCCCAGCAGTACCCGGGTGCCGAAGCCCTCGCGGACGGCGTCCAGCGCCGTCGCCCGGACACAGTGATCGGTGGCGATCCCCACCACGTCGACCTCGTCCACGCCTCGGGAGCGCAGCCAGTCGGCGAGCCCGATCGGCCCGATCGGCCCGACCGGCCCGTCTCCCACGAGCGCGCCCTCGAACCCGGAGTAGGCGGCGGCGTGGGCGCCCTTGTGGAACCAGGCGTCGACCAGGCCCGCCTCGACGGCCGGCGCCAGCGCCGGATGCGACTCGGCACCCGCCGTGCCCGCAACGCAGTGCGCCGGCCAGGTGTCGACGAAGTCCGGTCCCGGCGGGGTCGCGGCGAAATGCCTTCCGGGATCGACGTGCCAGTCCCGGGTGCCGACCACCGCGACATAGGAGTCCCGGTGCGCGGCAACGTGGTCGGCGATCGACGCGGCCACCCCCGCACCACCGGCCACGGCCAGCGAGCCGCCCTCGCAGAAGTCGTTCTGCACGTCGACCACGATCAGGGCCCTCATCGAGGCACCTCCCTCTCGAACACGGTCGGGATCACCGGTTCCCCCCGTGACAGCTGGTGCGCCGTGGCCGGCAACTCCGCCAGCGACGCCGCGTGCCGTGATCGAGCGGCCTGTAGCGGCTCCGCGCCGATCACCTCGCCGCCCGAGACCAGGTGCCGTGGCAGCGAGCGCTCGTCCGGGCGCCCGGGAGGCTTCATCGGGTGCCCGAGCCCCATGACCTCGGCCTCGGCGGTGCCGTCGACCAGGCGCCGCACGGCCCACTTGCGTCCGGCCACACTCGTCTTGGCCGGGCTGCGCTTCGCCACGCCGACGAGATCACCGGAGGCGTCCTCGCGGGCGACCAGCTTGTAGACCAGCCCGGCCGTGGGCGCGCCCGAGCCGGTGACCAGCGAGGTGCCCACGCCGTAGGAGTCCACCGGGGCCACCGCGAGCGCGGCGATGGCGTACTCGTCCAGGTCGCTGGTCACCACGATCCTCGTCCGCTCGGCACCCAGGCGGTCGAGTTGGGCGCGCACCTCGACGGCCTGCTCCAACAGGTCCCCGGAGTCGAGACGGACGGCTCCCAGGGACGTTCCCGCGACCGAGACCGCCACCTCGACCCCCCGGGTGACGTCGTAGGTGTCCACCAGCAGCGTCGTGCTCACCCCGAGACTGGCCACCTGCGCTGCGAAGGCTTCGCGCTCGTTCTCGTGCAGCAGGGTGAAGGCGTGGGCCGCCGTCCCGACCGTCGGTACCCCGTAGCGGCGTCCGGCCTCGAGATTGGACGTCCCGGCGAACCCGGCGAGGTAGGAGGCCCGGGCGGCCGCCACCGCCGCCTGCTCGTGCGTGCGCCGCGAGCCCATCTCCAGGCAGGGTCGGCCGGCTGCGGCCATCGTCATCCGGCTGGCGGCCGCCGCGACCGCACTGTCGTGGTTGAGCATCGACAGCACCAGGGTCTCGAGCAGCACGGCGTGGGCGAAGTCCGCTTCCACCACGAGGATCG
>CAYYCE010000140.1:0-7225 GCA_964469635.1 uncultured Kineosporiaceae bacterium | reverse complement strand
GTCCGCACCGCGATGGAGGTCGCCTCGGCCTGCATCCGACTCGCAACGCAGGAGTACCGGGCCCATCCGTGACGGTCGCGGCACCCAGATTGAGTAGCATGGCCGCGCACTGGTGAGCCGGGAAGCCTGGTCGGCGCGACGACTGTGCCTGGCCGTCGCACGTTGCGAGCCAACGGTTGGAGCCGATCCGTGCGTGCCCACGAACTCGCCATCGATTTCCCCTCCGTCCCCCTCGACGTCCCGGCGATGCAGGCGGCGCGCATGCTCGCCGCCAACGACCTGCCCGGCCTGATCGTCACGGACGCCGAGGGGCATCCCACGACGATCCTGCCGGGGACCGACGTCCTGAAGATGGCGGTGCCGCGGTACTGCCAGGACGACCCGACGCTGGCGCGGGTGGTCGACGAGGCCGCGGCGGACGTGTTCGCCCACAGTCTGGGGGATCGCACCGTCGCCCAGGTGCTGCCCGAGAAGCTGCGAGAGCTACCGGTCGTCACGGGCGAGGCCACGGCCCTCGAGATCGCCGCGCTCATGGCCCGATCACGCAGCCCGCTGGTCGCCGTGGTGGACGAGGACGGTGTCCTCGCCGGCGCGATCACCCTGGACGGCCTGCTCGACAGGGTGCTCGCACCGTGAGCCTCACCGCCTGGGCCGCCGTGGTCGTCTTCACGGGGGCCTACGTACTGATCGCCACCGAGAAGGTCGACCGCGTCAAAGTGGTGCTCGGCGGCGCCGTGCTCATGATCCTGATCGGCGCGACCGACGGCGAGCACGCCTTCTACGACGCCGAGGCCGGCATCGACTGGAACGTGCTGTTCCTGCTGCTGGGCATGATGCTCATCGTCGGCGTGCTCAAACGCACCGGCGTGTTCGAGTTCGTCGCCATCTGGGCCGTCAAGCGAGCGCGGGGCCAGCCGTTCCGGGTCATGGTCATCCTGGTGGTGGTGACCGCCGTGGCCTCGGCCCTGCTGGACAACGTGACGACGATCCTGCTCATCGCCCCGGTCACCTTCCTGGTCTGCGACCGACTCGGCGTCAAGGTGGTGCCGTTCCTGATCGCCGAGACCCTGGCCAGCAACATCGGGGGCACGGCGACCCTCGTGGGCGACCCCCCCAACATCATCATCGCCAGCCGCAGCGGCCTGACCTACCCGGACTTCCTGGTGCATCTGGCACCCCTGGTCGCCCTGCTGATGGTCGTCTTCATCGGGCTGTGCCGGGTGATGTTCCGGTCGGTCTTCGTCTACGACCCCGAACGCGCCGCCCAGATCATGACCCTCAACGAGCGGGAGGCGATCCGCGACAAGCGTCTGTTGATCGTGTCCTCGATCGTGCTCGCGGCGGTCACCGCGGCCTTCGTCCTGCATACCGTGGTCCACCTGGAACCGTCCATCGTGGCCTTGGTCGGCGCGCTGATCCTGATGGCGGTCTCCGGGGTGGATCCCCACGACGTCGCCACCGAGGTCGAGTGGCCCACCCTGATCTTCTTCGCCGGACTGTTCGTCATGGTCGGTTCCCTGGTGAACACCGGGGTGATCGACGAGATCTCGCAGGCGGCCGCGCAGGCGGCCGAGGGCCGGCTGGCCGAGGCCGCGGTCGGCATGCTCTGGGGTTCGGCGGCGTTGTCGGCCATCGTCGACAACATCCCCTACGTGGCGACCATGAGCCCGGTGGTGGCCGAACTGATCGCGGCCGAGCCGGACCCGATGCGGGCCGGGTCGCTGTGGTGGGCGCTGGCCCTGGGGGCCGACCTCGGCGGCAACGCCACGGCCGTGGGGGCCTCGGCCAACGTCGTGGCTCTCGGCCTGGCGGAGCGCGCGGGGCAACCGATCGGGTTCTGGGGCTTCACCAGGTACGGCCTGATCACCGCCGCGGTGACGATCGGGATCGCGACACCGTACGTGGTGCTGCGCTACTTCGTGTTCGCCTGATCGACCGATCGACCCCCGCCCGGATCCGCCGCGACGGCGGCGGCGGCGCGGGAGGCGATCCGGCCGACGGTCAGGCCCTGCACCACGATGCTGAACACCACCACGGCATAGGTGATCACCAGGAACAGGTCTCGGGGCGCCCCGGAGGGCAGGGTGAAGGCCATCGCCACCCCGAGGGCGCCCCGCAGTCCGCCCCAGATCATCAACCGGCGGGTGTAGGGGCTGAACCCGTGCACCCGCTCGAGCACCAGCATGGGCGCGTTCACGCTGAGCGTCCGGGCCAGCAGCACCAGCGGGATGGTGATCAGGCCGATCACAGCCGACTCCACCTGGAAGTCGACGGCCAGGATCTCCAGCGCCAGCAGTGCGAACAGGGCGACGTTGAGCAACTCGTCCAGCAGGTTCCAGAACCCCTCGAACTGCTCCTGGCTGGAGAGCACCTCGGGCCGGCCGTCGGTGAGCGAACCCACGAGCAACCCGGCCGCCACCGCCGCCAGCGGCGCGGACACCCCGATCTTGAACGCGATGGCGGTCAGCGACAGCACCAGCCCCAGAGAGATCAGCACCTCGGTGACGTAGTCATCGACCAGCCGCATGGCCACCAGGCCGCCCAGACCCAGCGCCACGCCGAGGGCCAGACCGCCCAGGGCCTCCCGGGCGAAGAACGTCGCCACCGAGCCGACGGTGACCTCCGCCACGTTCGCGCCCTCCGACGCAACGCCCGCGTCGTGACCGGCCGTGGCGATGCTGGCGATCACGGTGAAGGCGACCACGCCGATGCCGTCGTTGAACAGGCTCTCGCCGGCGACCAGCGTCTCGATCCGCCGCGGCACCTTCGCGTGCTTGAGCATGCCGAGAACGGCCACCGGGTCCGTCGGGCTGATCAACGCCCCGAAGAGCAGGCAGTACACGAAGGACACGGGCCGATCGAACAGGGCCAGCAGGCCGTAGATCATGCCGCCGACCAGGCCGATCGACAGTGCGGTGGCCACCAGCGCGAAGATCAGCACCGGCCAGCGCAGCCGCCACAGCTCGAGCGAGTCCACCCCGAGGGCGCCGGCGAACAGCAGGAACGACAGCACCCCGAGGAAGACCACCTCGTCGAAGTCGACCTGTTGAACGGCCTGGACGGCGCCGGAGGCCAGCGGGGTGTGCACGGCGCTGAGCGCGAGGAGCAGCACACTGACGAGCAGCCCACCGATGGTCACCCCGATGGTGGAGGGCAACCGCAGGAACCGGGCGTTGGCGATCGCCAGAAGCGCGATCAGGGAGGTCAACAGGGCGGCCAGATCGAGGATCTCCACAGCCGCCCACTCTAGGCGCCCACCCCGCCGGCCAATCCCGCCGCCCGCCGCCCGCCGCCCGCCGCCCGCCGCCCGCCGCCACGGGCACGGTGCGATGCCCCCATGAACACACCGCAAGAACAATCACCTAGTGATGGTTTTCGATCACTGAACGTCACATGCATTTCTCCATTCGGTGCCGTCTTTCTCATCGTCGTCTCTCAGAGTGACGGTGTTCCTATGGTGGATGAGGTACTGACGGACGTCGGGGCCGGGTCGTCCCCTCGAGCCCGACCGACGCCCGGCCAGCCCGCCCTGAGTCGAATCGCCCACCCGGCGCCGGTTCGCTGACACCTGTCCAAGGGAGTGATGATGAAGGAACGAGTGAGGGCCGACCTCGGCGGTTTCGTGATCGACACCTTCCTCTTCGGGGACGCCTCGGGGCTCCCCGGCGACGACGACTCGCTGATCACGGGCGGGGTCATCGACTCCACCGGCGTGCTCGAGCTGATCGAGTTCCTGGAGTCGCACTTCGCGATCGAGGTGACCGAGGACGAGACCGTTCCCGCCAATCTCGACTCGATCGGTCGGCTGGTCGACTACGTCCTGCGCAAGAAGTCGCTCGCCCCGGAGTCGGTCGGCATCCTCACGCGCTAGGGCCTGTCGGCGATGAACGTCAGCGACTACCTGCTCGAGACCGGTGCGAGCGCGGATCCGGCCGTGATCACCGGCGAGCGGACCCACTCCTACGGCGACCTGCGGCGGGCGACCGCCCGGTGCGCCAGCCACCTCGCCGACCGCGGGCTCCCGCCCGGCTCGCGCGTCGCCCTGCAGGGACCGAACTCCTTCTTCTGGGTGGCCGCCTACCTGGCGATCATGAGGTCGGGGCACGTGGCGGTACCGATCCCCGACAGGATGCGGGTGGACGACGCGCGCCGGGCGGGCGGCCGGCTGGGTCTGATGGCCGCCTTCGTCGACCGTCGCTCGCTGCGCGGCCACACCGCCGCCTTCCCCGAGGCGCCCCCGCCGATCACCGACGAGGTGCTGACCGCGGACGGGCCCCCGCCCGAACGGGCCGGACCGCGACGGGGGCCGACGGGTCCGGACACCGGCGCGGGCACCGACGCGGCGCTGATGCTCACGTCGGGCACGACGGCGGGTCCCAAGGCGGTCCGGGTCACCCACGCCAACCTGCGCGCGAACACCGAGTCGATCATCGCGGCGCTCGGACTGGGCCGGCGGGACCGGATCCTCGTGGTGCTGCCGTTCCACTACTGTTTCGGCGCCTCGCTGCTCCACACCCACCTGCGGGTCGGCGCCAGCATGGTGCTCTGCGAGTCCTTCGCCTACCCGGAGACCGCCGTCGAGGCCATCGAACGCCACGGCTGCACCGAGTTCGCCGGCGTTCCCTCGTCGTACCAGATGCTGTTGCGGGCGAGCAGTTTCGCCGGGCGCGACCTGCCGACCCTGCGGCTCCTCCAGGCGGCCGGCGGCCGGCTGCCGGAGGCCGTCGTCCAGGAGATCCGGAGGGCGGGGCCCGAGGTCGACCTGTGTCTGATGTACGGACAGACCGAGGCCACGGCCCGGCTGTCGTACCTGCCGCCGTCGCGGCTGGCGGACAAGCCGGGCTCGATCGGTCGCGGGATCCCCGGGGTCGAGCTCCGGGTCCTCGACGAGCACGGTGAGCCGGTGGCCCCGGGCCGGCGTGGGGAGATCTACGCGCGCGGGGCCAACATCTCCCCCGGCTACGTCGACGACCCCGAGGCCTCGGCGGCCAAGTTCACCGAGCACGGCCTGCGCACCGGGGACCTGGCCACGGTGGACGAGGACGGCGACATCTACGTCGTCGACCGGCGCGAGGACTTCATCAAGTCCTGGGGATACCGGATCTCCAGCCAGTCGATCGAGGGCTGCGCCCTCGGGCTGCCCGAGGTCGTGCACGCGGCCGCGGTCGGCGTGCCGGACACCCAGGCCGGCGAGGCCGTCACGCTGTTCGTGGTCCGTCGTCCGGACTCCTCGCTGACCGCCGATGAGGTGCTGGCCACGTGCCGAGCGCGCCTGGCGAGGCACGAGGTCCCCCGCTCGGTGGTGTTCGTGGACAGCATGCCGCTCAACCCCAGTGGGAAGGTCGTCAAGGCGAGGCTGCGCGAGATGGCGGCCACCGCGTGAGCGCGGTGCGACCGGTCCCGGAGGCCTCCGCGGCGGACCTCGACCAGGTGCTGCGGACGCCGGTGTTCTTCGGCCACCAGTCCGTGGGCGCGAACCTGCTGACCGGCGTCCCGGCGGTCTTCGCCGCCGCCGGCCTCGACCCGCCTCCGGACACCCTCATCGCCGAGGACCTGGTCGGTGAGAACGGCCGCCCCCTGAGCAAGCTCGACGACTTCGCCACGATCCTGCGGAACGGCATGGCCGAGAAGGTGGACGTCGCCATGGTCAAGCTCTGCTACGTGGACGTCACCGCCGGTACGGACGTCGAGGCGCTCTTCGCCGCCTACCGCGACACCCTGGCGGCGCTGGGACGCGACCTCCCGCGGATCTCCCTCGTCGCGGTGACCGTGCCGGTGACGACGGAACCCCCGCTGAGGTCGCGGATCAGGGCCCGGCTCACCGGGCTCGACCTGTACGGACCGGCCGCGAACGCCCGCCGCGAGCACCTCAACCGGCTCGTCCGCGACGAGTACGGCGAGCGCGTCTTCGATCTCGCCGCCGTGGAGTCCACGGCCCCGGACGGCACCCGGGTCGGCGGCCGGCACCGGGACCAGGACTACTTCTGCCTCCACCCGGGGTACGCCTCGGACCCCGGCCACCTCAACGCGGACGGGTGTCGGCGCGCGGCCGCCGCGTGGCTGGCCGCCGTCGCCCGGGCCGGACGACGGTAGCGCCGTGGACCGCGTCGGTACCGACATCGTCTCGGTGGGACGGATCACGACTCTCCTCGATCGGAGCGGATCGGCGTTCCTCGATCGGTGGTTCACCCCCGCCGAGATCACCTACTGCCGTTCGAAGGCGGTCCCGAGCCGCCACCTCGCCGCCCGGTTCGCCGCGAAGGAGGCCGTGCTGAAGGCGCTGCCCACCCGCTGGCGGGGGCCGCTGCCGTGGCGCTCGATCGAGGTGGTGCTCGACGACCACGGGGCGCCGGGCATCCGGCTGTCCGGCGGGATCGCGGCGGCCGCCGCCGAGGCCGGGATCCGCGACGTCGAGGTGTCGCTGTCGCACTGCGACGAGTACGCGACCGCGACGGCCCTGGTGAACCTGGACACCGTGCCGTGACCGGACGTCCCACCGCGACCGCGAGCCGCCGGGAGCAGGTCCTGGACGAACTCCGTCGGACCCGCCGCGTGGACGAGGATCCCGCGGCGGCGGTGCTGCGGGTCGCGATCCTGCTCGAGGACGCCCTGGACCTGGTGCTGGACGACGCCGACCTGGCCGACCCGGCGCTGCTCGAGGACCCCGAGGCCGTCGTCGACCGTCGGAGCGTGACCTGATGTGCGGCATCTGCGGCATCGTCACACCGGACGGGCCCGCGGACCTGGACCTGCTGCGCCGGATGACCGCCCGGTTGCATCACCGGGGCCCCGACGGCCACGGCTACGTCCGGGACCACCACGCCGCACTGGGACACACCCGGCTCTCGATCATCGACGTGGCGGGCGGCGCCCAACCCATGGGCTCGGACGACGGATCGCTCTGGCTGACCTTCAACGGGGAGATCTTCAACTACATCGAGGTGCGCGAACAGTTGCGCGGGCTCGGCCACCGGTTCCGCACCGAGAGCGACACCGAAGTGGTCCTGCGCGCCTGGCAGCAGTGGGGCCGCGGCTGTTTCCCCCGCTTCAACGGCCAGTGGGCGCTGGCGCTGTGGGACCGGCGGGAGCGCCGCCTGGTTCTCTCCCGCGACCGGTTGGGGATCCGTCCGCTGTACTACACCCGCACCCGCGACGCCTTCCTGTTCGCCTCGGAGGTCAAGGCGCTGTTCGCGACCGATCGAGCCCCGCGCCTCGAGAAGGCCGA
>CAYYCE010000139.1:0-7247 GCA_964469635.1 uncultured Kineosporiaceae bacterium | reverse complement strand
TCGTAGCCCGCGAAGGGGAGGCCGTCGGCGACGTCGGCGGCCACGCCGGCCAGCAGCGGCGGCCGCAGCCCCTCCTCGGGCAGCGGGACGTCGAGGACCGCCACCCGCGGCGCGGATCCGGACGCTCGCGCCGCCCGGGCGGCGAGCCAGTCGGGCAGGTCGATGGGGCGGGCCAGGCACGGGCCCTCGCCCTTGGCGGCGAAGTCACGATCGCGCAGCGGATGGGGTTTGCCGTAGGTGACCTCCGCGGCCCCGGTTCCGGTGAAGGGGTTTCCCTGGAACGGATTACCGGAGAAGTTGTTGCCCGAGAAGTTGTTGCCGGAGAAGTTGTTCCCCGAGAAGTTGGTACCGGAGAACGGGTTCCCGGAGAAGTTGTTTCCGGAGAAGTTGTTGCCCGAGAACGGGTTCCCCGAGAAGTTCGCACCGGAGAGGGTGTCGGCGAACACCACGTGGTTGGGCTGAGCGTAGATCCCGGCCGCCCTCAGGGCCGCCACCGCGAGCACGACGTCGATGGTCGAACCCTCGTCGAAGACGAACCGGACGAAGCCGAAGAGCGGTTCCCCGATCGGATCGGGAAGGGTCTCGGGGGTCGGCGGCTCGGAGTCGCCGTAGGGGGACCCATCAGGCTCCAGGGGCAGACCGTCCCGCACCCGGGCGAGGATGTCCCTGGCCCGGGCGAGCTGCCCCTCGAGCGGTCTCACCAGGACCTCGCGGGGTACGTAGGCGTACAGACCCGTCGCCGTAAAGGCGACACGACGTTGCCACGACATGGCTCAAACCTCCTGGTTGATGGGGTTCCCCGATGAGTTGCGGCCGCCGCGCACCACGATGTCCAGGAATTCCAGGGCCGCGGTGAACGCGACGTTGGGATCCAGTTCCCGGCCGATGAGCCACTCGCGGTGATACCGGTCGGCCCCCAGCACCGCGCGGGCCTCGAGCACGAACCCCTCGATCATCCTGCTGTCGGTGCTGTACTGCGCCAGACCGGTCTCGGCCAGCAGCGCCTCCGCTTTGGCGACCAGGCGGACGGCGCTGGGCCAGACATCGGGGTCGATCCGGGAGTGGACGGCGATGCGCGCGCTGGTCTGCAGCCCGAAGGCGATCATTCCGGGCTGCCCGAACGACACGGCGATCTCGAGGCAGGTCCGCTGATGCCTGGCCGCCGCGGCCCAGCGCCCCTGACGGATGGCGATCTCGGCCGCGTTGCTGTGGGCATGTGTCAGCAGGACGTCGTCGCCGACCTCGATCGCGGCGGCCAGTTCGCCCTCGAACGCCGCGGCGGCCTGCTCGATCCGGCCCCGACTGGCCTCGGCGATGCCCAGCAGGTTCCACATCCGGGCCCCGCCGCGAGCGCCCAGGGGCTCGCGCAGGGCCTCGCGGGCGATGTCCGCCGCCTCGTCGGCGCGGTCGGTGGCCAGCGCGATCTCCCCGCGCAGCTTCTCCACGCCCACCTCGTTCCAGGCCGGCGCCCCCACCCGGTCGCGCAGTGCCTGCGCCTCGGCGGCCAGCGCGACGGCGGCGGCGACGTCCCCGGCGCGGGCGTGCAGGTCCCCGAGTCCGGTCAGCAGGCCGACCCTGGCCGCCGTGGGCTGCGGCCAGCGGTCGACCAGCTCGCCCACCTCGGTCATGCCGATCCGCAGCGACTGCACCGACGCGTGGTACCGGGCGAGGCCGGACGCCAGGGCCTGGGCCGCCTCGGCGTCCGCGGGGGTCAGGAACGACAGGGTCGATCGGACGTTGTCCAACTCGGCGGCGAAGGCGTCGAGCCAGAACCGGTTGGTCCCCTGCTCCGGGCCGAGGGTCCGCAGGTAGTGGCGTGCCAGCCGGGCCGCGCACTCGCCGGGACGGTCACGCTCCACCAGGCGGGCGGACGCGAAGGTGCGCACGATCCCGAGAGCGCGGTAGGCGGTTCCGCCCGCGGCGGGGTCGGCGACCAGCAGCGACCTGTCGACCAGCGACCACACCAGGTCGGGGACGGCCTCGGCGGGCGTCGCGGCGTCGGCGACGACCGCGGTGGCGGTGGTCAGATCGAAGGGCCCGGCCAGCAGCGACAGCCGCTGGAGGGCGCGATCCTCCGCCGGGGTGAGCAGCGAGAAGTTCCACGTCATCAGGGCGTCCAGGCCCCGGTGGTGCTCCGGGCGGGTGGGGTCGGCCAGCCGCAGCGAGCGCAGCCCGTCATCCAGTCCGGCAAGGATCTGGTTCGGGTGCATGACGTTCGTCCGGGCCGCCGCGATCTCGAGGGCCAGCGGCAGCCCGTCCAACCGGACGCAGATCCTGCCGGCCGCCTGCAGCGCCGAGGCGTCGTCGGCCAGCTGCGGATTCACGGCCACGGCTCGATCCCAGAACAGTTTCAACGCAGCGCTTCGGGGTCCGTCGGTGGGCAGCGGACCGAGCCGGCACAACCGTTCGCCCGGTAGGTGCAGTGGCTCGGTGCTGGTGGCGACGACGGTGAGCCCCGGGCAGGCGCCCAGCAGTTCCCCGACCAGCAGCGCCACCTCGGCCGACAGTCGCTCGCAGCCGTCGAGGATCAGCACCGTCGTCCGTTCGGCGAGCTGGGCGCACAGGTCTTCGACGACGTCCGAGCCGTGGTCGCGCTCCAGACCGAGCACCTCGCCGATCGCCGCCGCGAGCAGGGCCGCGCTCGCGATCGGGAGGCAGTCCACCAGCCAGATCCCGTCCGCCCAGGCGTCCGCCGCCGTCAGGGCCCAGTCGGTGACCAGGCGGGTCTTGCCGGTGCCGGAGACGCCGACCACGGTGATCAGCCGGTGGCCCCCGCGGGCCAGCGACCCCAGGGCGGCTGACTCCTCGACCCGATCGACCTGCCGCAGCGGTGGCGGGCGCAGGTTGTGCCTCTCGGCGGGGCGGCATCGCGGCGGCGGGAAGCCGCCCTCGAGTTGGAACAGCCCGATCGGCTGGTCGAAGTCGCGCACGCGGAAGCGCCCCAACGGCTGCAGCGCGGTGCCGCGGACGTGCCCGGCCGAGGTGGCCGAGACCAGCACCTGCCCGCCGTGTGCCGCGGAGCCCACCCGGCTGGCCTGGTGGACGGCGAGCGAGACGTAGCGGTCCCGGCGGGGACCGCCGGGGGTGGCGAGTCCGGTGTGCACGCCCATCCGGACACGGGGGCGGACGTCGCCGGGCCAGGGGTACCGCGCGAGTTCGGCCTGCGCCCGCGAACAGGCCGAGACCGCGTCGTCCGCATCGGCGAACGCGACCAGCGAGCCGTCCCCCTGCCGGTCCACACGACGTCCCCGCCAGGCCGCCCACACCCGCTCCAGCACCTCGTGGTGCTCCTCGAGGACCTGCGGGTACTCCTCGGGGTGTGCGCGCAGCAGACGTGTGGACCCCTCGATGTCGGTGACCACGAACGTCACCAGCCCGGCCGGCAACTCGGGTCCCTGGGTTGTCACCGACCCATGGTCCCGAATGGGAAGGGTCGGCTCAACGACCTTCCCCCGGCGCTGTCCGTCCGGCCCGGTCGCCGCCGATGCTAGGCCGTTCGCGACATGGCGCCCCCGGTGGCGACGGACAGCGCCTCCTCCTCGGCGAGGTGGTCGCGCAGCCGGTTCATGGCCCGTTGGCGCACCGGTCCGATGGCGCCGACCGGCATGCCCAACCGATGTGAGATCTCCTTGTAGGACAACGACTCCTGGCTCATCAGCAGCTCGACGAGATCGCGCTGGCGGGCGGGCAGCCGGCACAACGCCGACCGGAGTCGATGCCGCCGGCGCGCCAGGTCCAGCGACTCGACGATGTCCTCGTCGGGACACGGCTGCGCCTGCTGGTCCAGTTCGGGCACCTCGACCGGCACCTCGCGGCGGCGGCGACGCTGAGCGGCGTAGCACTCGCGCTTCGCCGTCGTGGTGAGCCAGGAGGCCAGGCCGCTGGGGGAGCGGATGGTCTCGGCGTGGGTCAGCAGCCGCAGCCAGGTGGTCTGGGTGATGTCGGCGGAGTCCGCGGCCGACAGCCCGTGGCGTCGGGCCACGAACGTGATGAGTCTTCCGTACCGGCTCACCAGTTCGGACCATGCCCGTTCGTCGCCGCTGCGGACGGCGGTCAGCAGGTCCCCATCGGACAGTGCCGTGCGGCTCACGACGGGTGGTCTCGAGGAGTGGTTCGGCATCTGGGGCCTCCGGATCGATGGCTGCACCCCCGCGGCGCAGGTCATCAGCCTGGATCGCTCCCCGGCCGGGGGCAGTCACCTGGATGACAGCAACCCGCCCGGGCCGAAACCGTCCGCCCGGCGCCGCAGACCCTCCAGATCGCGGACCACGATCACCTGTCCGTCGACGCCGATCCAGCCCTGCGCGGCCAACTGGTGCAGGGCCCGGTTGGCCGCCTGCCTGGTGGCCCCGACCATGGCCGCGATGTCGGACTGCGTCAGCCCGACGTCCAGCACGAGGTTCCCGGGCGAGGCACCGGGCCTGCCGTGCGAGGCCGCCAGCCGCAGCAGCGCCTTGGCCAGGCGTGCCCCCAGATCGAGGAAGACCAGATCGCTGGAGGTCTCGGTGAGTCGGCGGACGATGCCGCCCATCGTGGTCAGGATCTCGTCGAGGACGGCGGGATGGCGGGCCATCATGTCGAGCAGTTCGCGCCGTCCCAGGCGCAGCACGGTGGTGGGCTCGGCGGCGACCACCGAGGCCGATCGCGGCGCGCCGTCCAGGAGGGACAGTTCGCCCAGGGTGTCGCCGGCCCCCATGGTCGTCAGCAGCATCTCGACGCCGTCGCTCGAGGAGACGACGACCTTCACCAGACCCCGGACGACGACCAGCAGACCGTCCCCGCCGTCGCCGCAGTGGAACAGGAACTCCCCGCGCGAGTAGTGGCGCCGGCCGCAGAGTGTGGCCAACTGGCGCAGGACCGGCGGTTGGAGCGAGCCGAACAGCGCGGTGGCGGCGAGTGCCTCGGCGGCGGCATCCGTGGCCGTCACGGCGCCCGGGGTCGGGGCGATCCGGGTGGCGATCCGTTCCGCCGGTGGGTTCACGACGTCCTCCGAGCCTCGGTGGCGGTCTCGGCGCCAGGGTGGTGGTCCTCCTCCGGAGCCGCCACGAGCGTTGCTGATACGTCGATTGTCGGGGAATCCGGGTCGATGTCCCAGCGGGCTGCGTACGCGCCGGTTGCGGAGGGCCGGGTCCGAGCCGCAGCCTCCGTAGACTTCGACCGTGAGTGCGGCCGCGGGGTGGTACCCCGATCCCCAGGGCGGATACGGGCAGCTGAGGTACTGGAACGGGCAGTCCTGGACCGCCCACACCACGGTGGCCGTGGCCGACGGAACCGGCCAGGGCGAACCCGAGCAGACCCGGTCCGACCAGGGGCTGCCGTCGCCCTCCGGCGACCTCGACCCGGCGTCGGCCTGGTCGACGCTCCCGGCGGCGGCCGCCGTCCCGGTGGCTCCCACCGACCGTGGTCCCCGCATCGCCGCCGTGGCGGCCGGTGTGGCCGCCGTGCTGGCCCTGGTGCTCGGCGTCGGCTGGTATTTCGGCCGGCCCGCCTCCGGGGACCCGGCCGCCGCGCCGCAGCCGGGGACGGCGAGTGGGCAGGCCGTACCGTCGACCGGGTGGCCCTCGGCGGAGGGCATCTCATGCGAGCCGCTCGGAGCGCAGCAGGCGGCCTCGCAACCGGACGCCGACCGGGTGTCCGCCGGCGGTCTGTCCTATCCGATGCCCCCCGCCCCGTGGCCGCAGCCCGAGGTTTCGGGGTACCCGATGCCCCTGATGTTCTCCGAGGCGGTGCAGCTGGTGCGCGTCGCCGACTACGGGACCGACGGCTGGGCGGCCGGGCTGCTGGTCATGGGGCTGCGCGACGATCTGGGTCTGCAGTCGGTGGAGCAGGCGGCCCGGGTGGCGGCCGGATGCATGCTCGCGACGCAGTACGTCGAGCAGATGTCCCAGAGGCAGACGCGCAACGAGGCCACGACGGTGGACGGCCACGACGCCTGGACGATCGAGTCGGCCATCACCCTGAACGATCCGGATCTGTCGGTGAGCGCGGAGACCATGTCGCTGACCGCGGTCGAGACCGAGCCCGGCCACTATGGGCTGTTCTGGAGTTCGATCCCCGACGTCGATCCGGACTACACCGCGGTGGCCGAGGCCTGCCGGGAGGGTCTGCACGTCGACTGAGCGCCGAGGCGCGCCGAGCCTCGGCGCGCTCAGGCGGTGGTCTGTGCGCCGGCGGGTGTCGAGGCGGTCGTCGACGAGGCCCCACCGGTGGTCGTCGACGTCGACGCGCTGCTCGATGTGGTGGCGGGGGGCGTCGTCGTGGTCGAGGACGAGGGCTTGGGCGTGCTGGTCGCCGACCCGGTCCCGCTCGGCGTCGTGGGGCTGGAGGACGGGATGGGGACCGCCGTCTGGCTCGCCGTCGGCGACGGGGTCGGTGAGCGCGTGGGAGTCGGCGTGGGCGCGACGGTCGAACTCGGCGACGGGGTGGCCGAGGACGCCGTCGTGGTCCGCTTCGGCTGTGTGGTGTCGGCGGTGACGACCCGGGTCCGCCGCGGGGCCGGCGCCGCGGCGCTGCCGCCGGCCTCGATGCCCACGACCACGGTCTCGGGCGCCGCCGCGGAGGCCTCGACCGAGGGGGCGACCAGGGCCCCGCCCGAGGTCCCGGGGGTCCCGTCGGCGGCGTCGGCCGCCGCGTCGGCGATGTCGGTGGTGGACGACTGCGGAACCACGGTCACGGGACGGTTCATCATGGCCGGGAGCTGCCAGACGGCCAGGGCGGTGACGGCCACGCTGGCAGCCATCAGGACGCTGCGCACCGGGTTGACGGTCACCGCGTGAACGGCCTGCCGCGGCAGTCCCCGCTCGGTGTCCGCGTTGTCCTCCCAGCCCCGGGCCGGGAAGCCGTGGACGATCTGCGGACCGACCGAGGAGATGCGCGGCGACGCCGTGCCATGGGCGCCGTGTCGCAGCGTGTTCAGGTGAAGATCGGCGGTGTCGGGAACGTTCGGCGCCGAGGACGGACCGGGTGCGGTGGATGCTCGGGGCAGCGGCACCAGCGACGGCACGCAGGCCTCGGAATCGCCGGCCAGCGAGCGCAGCCACGCGGCCACGGTCTGGGCATCGGGTCGTTCGCCGGGATCCACCGCGGTCATCGCGGCGAGAAGATCGTGCCAGGCCGGTCCCAGGTTCTCGGGGATGCGCGGGGCCCGCGACAGCCGGGCGATGGCCGACTCGACCGGAGCCCCGGGGAACTCGCGCTCGCCGGTCAGGATCTCGAGCAGCACGAGGGCCAGGGCGTAGATGTCCACC
>CAYYCE010000138.1:0-7341 GCA_964469635.1 uncultured Kineosporiaceae bacterium | reverse complement strand
TTCTCAAGGAGCGGACGCGCACCGATCTGGGCCTTTCGGCCGGTTCTCGGGGCAACCCTTCCAAGTTAGTCCAGCTTTCAGACCCGGTCAATTCCACTCCGTGGAACCTCGCCGAGCCCTCGTCCGGACCGGTCCCGCGCCGAACGGACACTCCCTGGTGAGGAAGTGTGCCAGGTGGCGGGGAGTCGCCCTTCGGGACCGGCCACTGGGTGTCCGTTCCTCCCGGCGGGGCAACGACGAGAACACTACGGAGCCGTGTGGCGTCGAGTCAAATCGAGTCCCACCGGGCCTTTGACCTGCGCATTCACCCCTCGCCAGGATCATCGGCGACAGCCGCCCGGGCTCCGTCGACGGCGTCGTCGACGACCACGACGGCGAGCGAGCGCCGTCCCCGGCGCAGGATCGCCCACCTGCCGTGGAGCAGGTCCTCGCCGCCGACCACCGCGTCCTGGCTGCTCACCTTGACGTTGTTCAGATAGGCGCCGCCCTCAGTGATCGCCCGCCTGGCCGCCGACCTGCTGGCCACCAGACCCGAGCCCGCCATCAGGTCGGCGACCGGATGCTCCCCCTCGCCCACCGTGACCGAGGGCAGTTCCCGAACGGCGTCCGCCAAGGTGCCGACGTCCAGCGCCGCCAGGTCTCCGCGTCCGAACAGGGCCCGGCTCGCCTCCTCGACCCGCCGGGCGGGCTGAGCGCCGTGCACCAGGGCGGTGACCTCGGCTGCGAGCAGCCGCTGGGCCGTCCGGGCCTGGGGCCGTTCGAGGGTTGCCCGCTCGAGTTCGGCGATCTCCTCGAGGCTCCGATCGGTGAAGACCTTGATCAGGTCGATCACCGAGGCGTCCTCGACGTTCAGGAAGTACTGGTAGAAGGCGTACGGGCTGGTCATGTCCGCCGACAGCCAGACCGCGTTGCCCTCGGACTTGCCGAACTTGGCGCCCGTGGAGTCGACCAGCAGCGGCGTGGTCATCGCGTGCACCGAGGCGCCCTCGACCCGGTGGATCAGGTCCACGCCCGCGGTCAGGTTGCCCCACTGGTCCGAGCCCCCGGTCTGCAGGGTGCAGCCGTGTTCGCGGTACAGGTGCAGGTAGTCCAGCGCCTGCAGCAACTGGTAGCTGAACTCGGTGTAGGAGATGCCCTCCTGGCTCTCCAACCGGGCCGCCACCGCCTCCTTGCGGATCATCTGGTTGACCCTGAAGTGCTTGCCGACGTCGCGCAGGAAGTCGAGCGCCGACATCGCCGCCGTCCAGTCGAGGTTGTCGACGAGCAGCGCGGGGTTGGGTCCGTCGAAGTCGAGGAACGGCCGCACCAGGGATTCGATCCGGGCCACGTTCGCCGCGGTCTGCTCCTTGGTCTTCAGCACCCGCTCCGCCGTGGGCCTCGGGTCGCCGATCAGCCCGGTCGAACCGCCCACCAGGCAGATCACCCGGTGTCCGGCCCGTTGCAGCCGTCGCAGCACCACCAACTGTACGAAGTTGCCGAAGTGCAGGCTCGGGGCCGTCGGATCGAAGCCGCAATAGACCGTGATCGGCCCCGCCGCCAACGCCTGGCGCAGCGCGGCCAGGTCGGTGGCCTGCGCCACCAGCCCCCGCCGGCCAAGGTCATCCAGCACATCCACCGTCGCTCCGGTGCAGGTCACCGCGCTCTCGGTCACGATCTGTGTCGTCCTCTCGGGTGATGGCCCACGTCGGGCGGCGGGTGCCTCAGGTGACGGGCCGCCCGGCGCGCGCCCGCGCGGAGCCGGGGCGATAGCGCGACACGGTGGGCTCACCGTGCAGCCAGAATCGCCACGGGAAGCGCGCGGCGTCACCGCCCGGCCCAGACACCCCGACCCGGGGGCCGGTGCGCACCCCATCCTGCCCGATCCCGGACGCCCGCACCCGGGGGCTCTCCAGCCGGAGCGAGGCGGCCGGGGCGCACAGGTCCACACCGTTGTGACCGCCGTCCAGTCCCAGGGCCCTGGTCAACCGCGCCGGGCCCCGAGCCAGGTCCACGTCCCGGGGTGGCGCGCCGTCCGGTCGACTGCGACGACGACGGGACTCCTCATGGCCCTCGACGAGCTCGCCCGCGCGCAGCAGTACCGCCGAGCACTCGCCGTCCGGACCGCACACCACGTTGGCGCACCAGTGCATGCCGTAGGTGAAGTAGACGTAGAGGTGCCCGGGCGGGCCGAACATCACCTCGGTGCGCCGGGTGCGGCCCCGGTGACCGTGCGAGCCGGGGTCCGCGGCGCCGGCGTAGGCCTCGACCTCGGTCAGCCGGACCGCGATGCGCCGCGGCACGCCGTCCGGGCTTGCCGGGTCGCCCAGCTCGTGCACCAGAAGAGCCCCCAGCAGCCTCGGCGCCACCTCCGGCGCCGGGGCCTCGAAGGTGGACCGGGCCAGACGGGTCGACATCGCGCTGAGCCTGCCACACTGCCCGGCGTGAGAGTCGGAATCCAACTGCCCGAGGTCGAGTACGAGATCGCCTTCGCCGACCTGATCGCCCTGGCGCGCGACGTCGAGGACGCCGGCTTCGACGCCGTCTGGCTCGGCGACCACCTGCTGTACGACCTGCCGGTGGGTCCGCGCGGGCCGTGGGAGGTATGGACGACGCTGGCGGCGCTGGCCGCCCGCACCGAACGGGTGGCGCTCGGCCCGCTGGTCGCCGCGACCAGCTTCCACGCCCCGGCGATGCTGGCCAAGATGGCGGCCACGGTGGACGCGATCAGCGCCGGCCGCCTGGTGCTCGGCCTCGGCGCGGGCTGGAACCGGCGCGAGTACACCGCCTTCGGATTCCCCCACGACCACCGCGTCGGCCGGTTCGAGGAGGCCTTCACGATCCTCAGGAGTCTGCTGGCCGACGGGCGGGTCGATTACCACGGCACGTACTACCAGGTCGAGGACTGTGTGCTGCACCCCCGCTCCCCGCGCCCCGGCGGACCACCGCTCATGGTGGGCTCCGTCGGCGCACGGATGCAGGCGATCACCCTGCCCCACGTGGCCTCGTGGAACGTGTGGTGGAGCGACTACGGGAACACCGCCGCCGGGTTCGCCGCGGTCAAGGAGAGGGTGGACGAGCGGATCGCCGGTCTCGGCCGCACCGGCCGGGTCGAGGCGAGCTGCACCGTCCACGTGCGTCTGCCCACGGGCACCGGGCGGCAGATGGGCGACTACCCGCCCGGCGGCGGCGAGCCGCTGCGGGGCTCCCCCGACGAGCTGGCCGAGCAGCTGGCGGCGTTCGCCGGGGCCGGCGCCGACGAGGTGCAGCTCGTGGTCGACCCGATCGTGCCGGCCAGCATCGAGCCGCTCGCCGAGGCGCTGCGCCTGTTGCGGGATCGGGGCGTGGCCGGCGCGTAGGGTTCCCTCTCGTGGAGGCGGAACAGCACGGCAGGACCCATCGGCTCGAGCTCGGCGACCAGGGGCTGCGGGAGTGGACGGCGACCGTCGTGGAGGCGGGCCCCGACGGCATCGTGCTGGACCGCAGCGCCTTCTACCCCGGTGGCGGCGGCCAACCGCCCGATGCCGGCGTCCTGCTCTGGGGCGGGGTGCAGACCAGGATCGTCGGGGTGCGCAAGGGTGAGGACATCTACCTGCTGCCCGCCGAGGGCGACCCGCTGCCACCGGTTGGCGGCGCCGTCCGGGGTGCGGTCGAGGACGATCGCCGCACCGCGCTGATGCGCACTCACTCGGGACTGCACCTGCTCTCCGGTGTGGTCTTCCGCGACTTCGGCGCCCTGGTCACCGGCGGCAACATGGAACCGCTCTCGGCGCGGATGGACTTCAACCTGCCGAGCGTGCCCGAGGGGTTCCGGGACGCCGTCGCCGCGGCGTGCGCCGCAGAGGTCGCCGCCGACCGGGCCATCACGACGACCACGCTGCCGCGGGAGCGGGCCTTCGCCGACTACCCCGACCTGATCCGGACCGCGACCAATCTGCTCCCCGACGACCTCGAGGTGGTCCGGATCGTCGACATCGCCGGGCTGGACACGCAGGCGGACGCCGGCACCCACGTGGCCTCGACCGCCCAGATCGGCGGCCTGGAGATCGTCAAGATCGAGAACAAGGGCAAGGGGTTCCGCCGGCTCCGGGTGCGGATCACCGGCGGCTGAGCCAGTCCTCGTCGCGTTCCGTGGCCACCCCGTGGCTGCGCAGGTCCGCCACCGCGCGCAGGGCCGAGGCGTGACTGGACTGGGCGGCGAGCAGCCCGAGGGTTGCGGCCGCCGCGGATCCGTCGGCGGCGAGCCGGTCGAGATCCGCCCCGCACGCCCGGTCGTATCCGCGGTAGACGGCCATCACCCGGTCGAAGGCATCGGGCAGGAACGGGGTCACCGGCACGGACGTCGACGCGGACGCCGGCTCCCGGTCGGCGGGGAACCGGGACTGCATCTGGCTCAGCACCGTGACCACTCGACGGGACATCACCAGCTGGGCCCGCGCCGACTCCAGCAGCTCCAGCGATGACCGTTGGCCGCGGCGGTGGAACAGCGTCCTGACCACGGTGTAGGCGAGGGCGTCGAAGATGTCCTTGCGGTCCCGTGAGGTGTGCGGATCCAGCCTGGCCAGATCGGCGTTCTGCACCCGCTCGGTCTGCAGTCTCAGCTTGCCCAGCAGCCTGCGGTAGGTGAGCTCGCCGACCTCGTCGTCGACGTACAGCTCCTTGAGCGCCACGGACTCGATGCTCATGGCCGTGAGCAGCAACGAGCGCTCGAACAGGTCGATCCCGTGCTCGTCGACCAGCGACTGCCGCTCGGCCACGGCGGCCCTGATGGCGCCGGCCAGGTCCTCGACGACGAGCGCGTAGTGCTCCTCGCGCACCAGCGCCCGGGTCTCGGACTCCTCGAACCCGGCCTGCTCGGCGAGCAGGCAGTAGATCCGCAGATCGGCCTTGCGCGCCAGCTCCACCGGTTCGGGGCTGTCGATCCGCAGTCGGTGCATGATGGGGCCGATCAGCGGCGCCTTGAGGAACAACGTGGTGAGGATGCACGAGATGGTCAGCGCCAGCAGGAAGTCCCGCGGCGGTGAGGTCAGCGTCCACCCGGGAACGGCGAGGTCCTCCGGTATCAGCAGCACCACGATGATGGCCAGCGCCCCGCGCAGGCTGCCCCACGACATCAGCCACTGCCAGCTCCGGGGCACCCCGGCGTCGATGTGCAACGCGTTGACCGGCACCGTCACGGCGAACACCGAGACCGCCCGCATGCCGGCGACGACGAGCACGGTCAGCACCATGATCAGCCAGAGCTCCGAGTGCTCCACCTCGGTCGAGGCGAACAGCAGTCCGGCCAACAGGAACACCAGTGAGTTGGCGACGAAGGCCAGGTGGCTGACGGCCTTGTCGACGTAGGCCTCGGTGCGTGGGGTCAGCGAGTGGCGGGCGTAGTTGCCCAGGAACAGCGACGACACCGTGGTCGCGATGATCGAGGACACCCGCAGGTCCACCCCGAGCGACCACTCCTGCTCGTTGACGACCTCGCCGGTGATGAACACCAGGTGCGCCGAGATGGTCAGCAGGGTGGCTGAGACGAAGTCGTCGCCGCGGGTGTGGCGCAGCGCCAGGCCGAACAGGCCGGCACCCACCAGCCCCAGCCCGATCCCGGCCACCACCATGATCAGGAAGACCAGGGAGCCGCTGAGCACGGTGCCGACCCCGTCGAACCCGGTGGTCGTCACGCCGAGCACCACCAGGAACAGCGCGACCGCCGTCCCGTCGTTGAACAGGCTCTCCCCCTCGAAGATGATCGAGAGCCGGCGGGGTGCCCCGAAGTCCTTGAACAGCCCGAGCACCGCCACCGGGTCGGTGGCCGAGATGATCGCGCCGAACAGCAGCAGCACCACGAACGGCACCGGGAACCCCAACGCGTTCAGCAGCAGGTGGAGCAGCCCGGCGATGCCGAAGGCCGAGATCAACAGTCCCGCCACGGCCAGGAGCACGATGGTCCACGCGCTGTCGAGCATCGTCCGGATGTTCATGCTGTACCCGGACTCGAAGATCAACACCGGCAGGAAGAGGTAGAACAGCAGCTCCGGGGTCAGTTGGAGGTCGTCGAGGAAGCCGAACAGCCCCGACAGGTACGGCAACCGCACGAACGGCACCAGGGCCAGGCCGACGGCGACCAGCAGCACCGTGTACGGCAACCCGGTGCGCCGGGCCGCGTAGTACACCACGGCGGACAGGGCAAGCAGGCAGAACAGCGATAGCACCGAGGTGATCGACAGCTCCATCCCCCGATGGTGGCAGGGACGATCAGCCGGGCATACCCCGTGCCACCGGGGTCGCCGGGCGGGCGGCCCAATCGGCCAGCGCCGCCGCCCGGGCGACCAGCCGCTCGCGTTGCTCGCCCACGCGCACCGGTGCCGTGCCGCCGTGGCCGTCGCGCGAGGCCAGCGACCCGGCGACGTCCAGCACCTCGCGGACGGCGGGCGTCAGCCGCGGCGAGATCCCGGCCAGCGTGGTGTCGTCCAGATCGGTCAGCTCCACGCCGCGCTGCTCGGCGGCCCGCACACAGGCGCCGGCGATCTCGTGCGCCTGCCGGAACGGGACCCGCTGCCGCACCAGCCACTCCGCCACGTCGGTGGCGAGGGAGAATCCGGCCGGGGCCAACGCGGCCATCCGGTCCACGTCGAAGCGCAGCGTGGCCACCAGGCCGGTGAACGCCGGCAGCACCAGTCGCAGCTGCTCCACGGAGTCGATCACCGGTTCCTTGTCCTCCTGCAGGTCGCGGTTGTAGGCCAGCGGCAGCGCCTTGAGCGTGCTCATCAGCCCGGCCAGGTTGCCGATCAACCGACCGGCCTTGCCGCGCGCGAGCTCGGCGACGTCCGGGTTCTTCTTCTGCGGCATGATCGAGGAGCCGGTCGCATACGCGTCGTCCAAGGCCACGTAGGCGAACTCCGGCGTGGCGAAGACGATGATCTCCTCGGCGATCCGGGAGACGTCGACCGCAAGCATGGCCAGCACGAACGCCAGTTCGGCCACCACGTCCCGGCTCGCCGTGCCGTCGATGGAGTTCTCGCTCGCGACGGAGAAGCCGAGCTCGTGCGCCACGGCCATCGGGTCCAGCCCCAGGGAGGACCCGGCGAGCGCCCCCCCGCCGTACGGGGAGGAGTCGGCGCGGCGGTCCCAGTCGAGCAGCCGCTCGACGTCGCGGACCAGCGCCTGGCCGTGGGCCTGCAACTGGTGGGCCAACAGCACTGGCTGCGCCGCCTGGAAGTGGGTGCGCCCCGGCATGGGCGCCAGCGGGTGCGCCTCGGCCTGCGCCACCAGCGCCCCGACCAGATCGAGCGTCAGGACGGCGACCGCCCTCGCCTGGTCGCGCAGGTACATCCGGTGCACCGTGGCGACCTGGTCGTTGCGCGAGCGACCGGC
>CAYYCE010000137.1:0-7345 GCA_964469635.1 uncultured Kineosporiaceae bacterium | reverse complement strand
GGAGGAGGTGGAACTGATCCACGGCCCGGGGTGCCCGGTGTGTGTCACGCCGTTGGAGACCATCGACAAGGCGTTGGAGATCGCCTCCCGCCCGGAGGTGATCTTCTGTTCCTTCGGGGACATGCTCCGCGTGCCCGGCAGCGGCAGGGACCTGTTCCGGGTCAAGAGCGCCGGCGGCGACGTCCGGGTGGTCTACTCCCCGCTCGACGCCCTCGCCGTGGCCCGCGACAACCCCGACCGGCAGGTGGTGTTCTTCGGCATCGGGTTCGAGACCACCGCGCCGCCCAATGCGATGACCGTGCATCAGGCCAGGCGGTTGGGGATCACCAACTTCTCGCTGTTGGTCAGTCATGTCCGGGTGCCGCCGGCGATCGAGGCGATCATGACGTCGCCGTCGTGCCGGGTGCAGGGGTTCCTGGCGGCCGGTCATGTGTGCTCGGTGATGGGCACCGGGGAGTATCCGGGGTTGGCCGAGAGGTTCGGGGTGCCGATCGTGGTCACCGGATTCGAGCCGTTGGACATCCTGGAGGGGATCCGGCGGACGGTGCACCAGTTGGAGTCGGGTCGTCACGAGGTCGAGAACGCCTACCCGAGGGCGGTGCCGGCCGAGGGGAACCCGGCGGCCCGGGCGATGCTCGCGGACGTGTTCGAGGTGGTCGACCGGGCGTGGCGGGGGATCGGGGTGATCCCGGGCAGCGGGTGGCGGCTGTCGGAGCGCTACCGCGACTTCGACGCCGAGCACCGGTTCGCCGTCGAGGACATCCACACCCGGGAATCGGCGGTCTGCCGCAGCGGTGAGGTGCTGCAGGGCCTGCTCAAACCCCACGACTGCGAGGCCTTCGGCACCCAGTGCACCCCCCGCAACCCGCTCGGCGCCACCATGGTCTCCAGCGAGGGCGCCTGCGCCGCCTACTACCTCTACCGCCGGCTCGGGCGGCCCCCCAAGGAGGTGGCCGGTGTCGGCTGAGACCCCCGCCACCGATCCCGCCGCCGCCCGGGAGGCGGCGATCGACATCGACTCGTGGACCTGCCCGGTGCCGCTGCGCGACTCACCGGTGGTCGTCCTGGGCCACGGCGGCGGCGGAGCGCTGTCGGCCGAGCTGATCGAGCACCTGTTCCTGCCGGGACTGGACGGCGGTGGCCCGGGCGAGCTCACCGACTCGGCGACCTTCGAGGTCGGCGGCGTCCAGCTGGCGTTCTCGACGGACTCCTACGTGGTGCGCCCGATGTTCTTCCCCGGCGGCTCGATCGGTGACCTGGCCGTCAACGGAACCGTCAACGATCTGGCCATGAGCGGGGCCCGGCCGCTGTACCTGTCGTCGGCGTTCATCCTCGAGGAGGGCACGGAGCTGAGCGTGGTCGGCCGCATCGCCCAGGCGATGGGACGGGCCGCCGAACGCGCCGGGGTGAGGGTGGTCACCGGCGACACCAAGGTCGTCGACGCTGGTCACGGCGACCAGGTCTACGTCAACACCGCCGGCGTCGGCGTCGTGCCGGACGGCGTCGACATCCGTCCCGGCAGGGCCCGGCCGGGCGACGTGGTCATCGTCAGCGGCGATCTCGGCGTCCACGGCATCGCGGTGACCAGCGTGCGCGAGGGCCTGGAGTTCGAGACCCCCGTGGTCAGCGACACGGCTCCGCTGCACGATCTGGTCGCCACCATGCTGGCCGCCTGCCCCGACCTCCACGTGCTGCGCGACCCGACCCGGGGCGGGCTGGCCGCCTCGCTCAACGAGATCGCCGCCGCCTCCGGAACCGGGGTGAATCTGGTCGAGGCGTCGCTGCCGGTGCCGCCCGAGGTGGTCGCCGCCTGCGGCTTCCTCGGCCTGGACCCGCTCTACGTGGCCAACGAGGGCAAGCTGGTCGCGTTCGTGCCGCGCGAGCACGCGGACGCGGTGTTGGCCGCCATGCGGGGCCATGAGCACGGCTGCGGCGCGCGGATCGTCGGCGAGGTGGTCGCCGATCACCCGGGCATGGTCGTCGCCAGGACCGGGTTCGGCGGCACGCGGGTGGTCGACCTGCCGCTCGGGGAGCTGCTGCCCCGGATCTGCTGAGGCTCACTCGCCCCCGGTGCGGATCGCCTCCATGACCGCCTCGCCCACGTGCTCGGCGATGGCCAGCGAGCTGGTGGCCGCCGGGGACGGCGCGTTGCGCAGCGCGGTGACCTTGCCGAGGTGGTTGATCCGGAAGTCGTCGACCAGCGACCCGTCCCGGTCCACGGCCTGCGCCCGTACGCCGGCGGGCGCAGGCACGACGTCGTCCGGTCCGACCTCCGGCACGTACTTGCGGGCACGGGCCATGTAGAGCTTGCGGGAGGCCGATCCGGCCATCTCCTCGACGCCCATCTTCCAGTGTTTGCGGGCCAGGGCCCTGAAGCCCGGCCAGGCCAGGGTGTCCTTGAGCTCGCCGATCGAGACGTTCCTGCGCTCGTAGCCCTCGCGGGCCAGGGCGAGGACGGCGTTGGGCCCGACGTCCACCCGACCGTCGACCCGCTTGGTGAAGTGCACTCCGAGGAAGGGGTAGTCCGGGTCTGGAACCGGGTAGATCAGCCCGGTGACCAGCGAGGTGCGCTCGGGGACCAGGGTGTAGTACTCGCCGCGGAACGGCACGATCGCCGGCTCGGCGTCGTCGCCGGCCCAGCGGGCCACCACGTCGGACTGCAGCCCGGCGCAGATCACCAGCCGGTCGACGGTGATCAGCTCCCGTGGGGTGTGCAGGTCGACGACGCCCGCGCGCTGCACGATCCGGGTCACCGGGGTGCTCAGGCGCACCGTTCCGCCGGCCTTGACCACGTCGTCGGCGTAGGCCTCGCAGACCGCGACGAAGTCGGTGATGGCGGTGTGCGGGGAGTGCAACGCCTCCACCCCGACCGCGTGCGGCTCCAGCTCCTGGATCCCGTGGGCGTCCAGGCTCCGCAGGTCGGGGACGCCGTTCTCGGTCGCCCGCTGCCGGATCCGTTCCAGCGCAGGGCGTTCGGAGTCGTCGACGGCCACGACCAGCTTGCCGCACTCCTCGTACGGCAGCTCCTTCTCGGCGCAGTACTCCTTGAGCATCGCCATGCCGCGTCGGCACAGCGTCGCCTTGAGCGAACCGGGAGCGTAGTAGAGACCCGCGTGGACGACGCCGCTGTTGTGCCCGGTCTGGTGGGCGGCGACCCGGTCCTCCTTGTCCAGCACCGTCACCTGGGCTCCGGGCATGAGCTGGGTCAGCCGACGGGCCACGGCGAGGCCGAGGATGCCGGCCCCGATCACACCGATCCTGTCAGGGGACCGATCACTCGACACGAGAACTTCCTTCACAGATCCGGCGGGGCTGGACGCAGCCTCGCGCCCACTGTCGGGCCCACTATCTCGCACGTACGACCTGCACGCTGGCCAGGGTCGGATCTGCCGCGTAGGCGACCCGGCCGCCGTCCGCCCTCGTCACGGCCAGGGCCTCGAGCGCCTCCGCGGTGATCAGTTCGCCCGGGGCCAGCACCGGGACCCCGGGCGGGTAGGGGGCCAGCACCTCCGCACACACCCGGCCGGCGGCCCGGTCCCACGGCACCGTCTCGTGCTCGGCGAAGAAGGCTTCCCGGGGGGAGATCACCTGGTCGGCCTGCACGTTCCACGCGGGGTGGACCGTCGCCACGCGGTTCGGGCCGCGGTGGCGCTCCACCGAACCGATCAACGTCCGTACCAGCGCGTCGACGGTCTCGTCGTCGTCCGCCAGCGTGACCATCGGGATCACCGTGTCCCGGTCGGCCATCTCGGGCGGCATGCCGGCCGCGATCAGGTCCGCCTCGACGGCGTGCCCGTGTGCCCCGGTGCCGGCCAGTTGCACCACGAGCTTGCTGGGGTCGAGCCGGGTCAGCCCCTCGATGCTCGAGTCCAGGACCGTCAGACCCGGGACCGCCGCGAGCCGCCGGCGGGCCCTGCCCACGGTGCGCAACAGCGCCTCGGCCAGGTCTGCGCCCCGGGCCGCCAGCAGGGCGCGGGCGGCGTCCAGGCTCGCGAGCACCGTCCCCGAGGGTGATGTGGTGTGTCCGGCCTCGAAGGCGCGGGTCAACCGGTCGGCGTCCAGCAGTCCACCGCCGGCGCGGGTGCGGGCCAGCACCAGGGCGGCCTGGTTCATCGCCGGCAGGGTCTTGTGGGCGCTGGTCACGACCGCGTCCGCGCCCAGCGACAGCGGCAGCGGCGGCAGAGCCGGGTGGGTCCCGAAGTGGGCGCCCCAGGCGGCGTCCAGGACCAGCGGGACGCCCGCCGCGTGGGCCGCGTCGGCGATGGCGGGGACGTCGCCGCAGGTGCCGACGTAGCTGGGGTCGGTGAGCAGCACGGCGCGGGCGTCCGGATGGGCGGCGAGGGCCTCGCGGACGGCGGCCGCCTCGATCCCGAGCGGCACCGCGGTGCCCGGGTGCAGCCGGGGCCTGACCCAGACCGGCACCAGATCGGCCATGACCAGGGCCAGCAGCATCGACCGGTGCAGGGTTCGGGCGACGATCACCTTCTGTCCCGGGCGGGCGACGGCCAACGCCAGGGCCTGGTTGCCATGGGTGGAGCCGCCGACCGAGAACCGGCACCAGTCGGCGCCGAACTGTCCGGCGGCGCGCCGCTCGGCCTCGGCCAGCAGGGCGTCGGCGGTCTTGATCGGGGCCAGCGCGCCGTACAGCGGGAGATCCCCGGCCACCACCTCACCGAGCAGATCTCGGCGTTGTTTGTGACCGGGGACGGTGAACGGGGTGAACCGCCCCTGTTCGACGGCGAGCCGGGCGCCGAGCCAGGCCCGCAGCAGGGGCGCGTCGGCGGCGAGGGCCAGGGGGTCGCGGGGGTCGAGGATCGCGGGGGCGGGTGAGAGTTGAGTCACATTTCGAGCCAACCACCACCGGGGCGGCTCCACAAACCCGCCGCCTCGGCGGTGTCCTCGACGCTCTCCTCGACGGCCTTGCGGGGGGCCGGCACGGCGGGCGGATCGATCCGCGTCAGGCTCAGGGCGACCCGCCAGGTCCCGCTCGTCGCCGCCTCGGGCAACGGGGTCAGGCCGACCTGCAGCCATCGGATCCGCCCGCCCTCCTCGGGCGCGCTCAGGGCCGTGGCGGCGTCCCAGACGTCGAACCGCCCGGCACGGACGCGTTCCAGCGCCGAGTCCACGGCGACGGCGTCGTCCGGGACGAACAGGGAGGGCGGGTCGAAACCGCCGGGGCACAGTGTCCGGAACGCCGGGTTGGCCCGCCGGACCACGGTGCCCTCTGTCGTCACGTCGATCAGGGCGAGCGCGGTGCGGGTGTGCCGGACGATCGCGCCGTCGTCGGGGCGTCCCGGCTCCGCGTTCGGCGACGCCGCGGGGGGGACCGGCGGGGGGATCAGGCCCGCCTCCAGTTGGAGCAGGGTGCGCACCCCCACCGGGACGAAACAGGCGGACACCATGATCAGGTAGGCCGAGGACCCCACGGTGCCGGGCCAGAACAACGCCAGGCCGGCCCCGGCGCAGGCCAGAAGCTCGTCGGCGCGAAGCCGTCGTCGGTGCCGGCGGGCGGCGGATGCGGTCGGGGTCGAATGTGCCGCGGCGGTGGCAACGACCATCTGGCACTCCAGCGTTGGGCGACGGGCTGGGCGGGCTGCGCGACGTGGGCTGGCGCGACGCCTGGTGGGTATCGGCCGGCACCGGGGGAGGCTTGAGGCCCTCGCTACCCTGGATCGATGAGGCCGACGAGGGTCCTCTCGGCGCTGGCCGAGGAACTGCCCGGTGACGTCCTGGTCACCGAACCCGACCGGTTGCAGGGCTACCGCACCGACCGCGCGATGTTCTGCCCGTCGGGCATGCCGCTGGCCGTCGTCCTGGCCCGCGAGACGGCCCAGGTGCAGCACACGCTGCGGGTGGCCGGCGCCTTCGGTGTTCCGGTGGTGCCGCAGGGGGCGCGCAGCGGGCTGTCGGGCGCGGCCAACGCCCTCGAGGGCTGTCTGGTCGTCAGCACCGAACGGATGACCTCCGTCCTGGAGATCGACGTGGCCAATCGGCTCGTGGTCACCCAGCCCGGGATCTTCAACGCCGACCTGTCGCGGGCGGTGGCCGAGCACGGGCTGTTCTACCCGCCGGACCCCTCCAGCTGGGAGTTCTGCTCGATCGGCGGCAATCTGGCCACCAACTCGGGTGGCCTGTGCTGCGTCAAGTACGGGGTGACCACCGACTACGTCCTCGGTCTCGAGGTGGTGCTGGCCTCGGGGGAGGTCGTGCGCACCGGGCGGCGGACGGTCAAGGGCGTGGCCGGGTACGACCTGACCCGGCTGTTCGTGGGCAGCGAGGGCACCCTCGGCGTCATCACCGAGGCCACCCTGGCGCTGCGACCCGCCGCGCAGCGGCCGCAGACGGCGGCGGCGCTGTTCGCCACGCCCGGCCAGGCGGCGGGCGTCGTGGCCGAAGTGGCGCGAGTCGGCCTGGTGCCGAGTCTGCTCGAGATCATGGACGCCGCCTCGCTGCGGGCGGCGGGTGCCTACCTGAACATGGAGTTGCCGCAGGACTGCGGCGCCATGCTGGTGTGGCAGTCCGATCTCGGGGGCGATGCCGGACGGCGCGAACTCGCGGCCCTGTCGGCCGTGGCCGCCGGTCTGGGAGGTGAGGTGATCGAGGCCGACGACCCCACCGAGGCGGAACTGCTGCTGGCCGCCCGGCGCTGCGTGCTGACCGCCTTCGACGCGCTCGGCACCACGATGATCGACGACGTCTGCGTGCCGCGCACCCGGCTCAGGGAACTGTTCGAGGGGGTGGAGCGGATCGCCGCCGCGCACGGCCTGCTGATCGGGGTGGTCGGGCACGCCGGGGACGGCAACATGCACCCCACCGTCGTCTTCGACGGCTCCGACGCCGACCAGGTCGAGCACGCCAGGGCCTGCTACGGCGAGGTGATGGACCTCGGCCTGGCCCTCGGTGGCACCATCACCGGCGAACACGGCGTGGGCGTGCTCAAGCTCGACTGGCTGGCCAGGGAGATCGGCGAGGTGGGGATGCGGCTGCACCGGGACGTCAAGCGGGCCCTGGACCCTGCGGGGATCCTCAACCCCGGCAAGGTCTTCGACCTGCGGGACCCCGGGCGAAACACTCGGTAACTACACAGAGCACTCCATCCATAACACTCCGCCGCATTCTTTCGGTGTGTTGGCGTACAGAACGCGACACTCGTGGCACTCTGAGTACATGGAGGGCTGGGTGGCGGATCTGTCGGCTGTCGCCGAGCCACCACCGATCACGGTGACGCGGAACGGCTCGATCCGTCTCGACCTGCTGGAACGACGTCACGCCGAGGTGGAGGGCCTGCTGGCCGCCGCCCCCCAGGAGGCCGACGAGGTCACAGCCCGGCTGTGGCTGGCCGACG
>CAYYCE010000136.1:0-7346 GCA_964469635.1 uncultured Kineosporiaceae bacterium | reverse complement strand
CCGGGGAACCGGGCGCGGGCACCACCACTGACCCCTCGTGATCATGAGGGGACTCACGGATCCGACCGCTCCAGCGTTCTGTGCATCGTGAAGCTGCCACCGTTCCAGTCCCTGGTCGACGCCCACTGGCGCGATGTCATCCGACTGGCCTGTGCCCTGGCCGGCCCGGCCGAGGCCGATGACGTCGCCCAGCAGGCGTGGACCCAGGCGCTGGCCGCGTATCCCGGCCTGCGCTCGGCCGACAACCTGCGGGGCTGGCTGCTGACCATCACCCATCGCTGCGCGACCGACGTCCACCGGCGGCGGGCCCGCACGCCCGTGGCGACCGGCGACGTGCCTGAGCGGTCCGATCCGATGGCGACCGAGGTCGACGTGGTGGACGACGGCCCGCTGTGGCGCGCCGTCCGGGCGCTGCCCGAGCGGCAGCGGACGGCGCTGGCGCTGCGCTATCTGGCCGACCTGGACCACGCGACGGTGGCCACCGCGATGGGGACGACCCCGGCGGCGACCCGGCGCCTGGTCTCCGACGCGCTCGCCACGCTGCGGGCCGACCTGACCCCCCAGGAGGTGTCGTGATCATCCAACCCGACCACACCACCGAGCCGACGGACGGACTGGAGCTCGCACTGGGCGATCTGCCCACTCCGCGAGGCGGTTTCGCGCCGCCACGTTTGGAGGGCGCCGACGTCGCCTACGTCGAGACCGAGACCGCGCTCGGCCCGATGGTGCTGGCGGCGCGGCGCGACGGCGTGCTGCTGGCCTGCACCTTCGCACCGGCCTCGGCCCGGGTTCTGGATCGGCTGGCCCACCTGGTCTCGCCGCGGGTGGTGCGCGCCCACGGTCCGGGGCTCGACGAGGCCCTGCGACAGCTGGAGGCCTATCTGGGCGGGCGGTTGCGGGCCTTCGACCTGCCGCTGGACACCGTGCTGGCCACCGGATTCCAGCGGCAGGTGCTGCGGCGGCTGCCCGACGTGGGCTACGGCGAACGGATCAGTTACGGCCAGTTGGCCTCCCGGCTCGGCCGGCCGGGATCGGCCCGGGCGGTCGGGAGCGCTCTGGGGGCCAACCCGCTGTGCGTGGTGCTTCCCTGCCACCGTGTGGTGGCCGCCTCCGGCGCTCTGACCGGATACGCCGGCGGACTCGAGGCCAAGCGGTTGCTGCTCGACCTCGAGTCAGGCCGGGAGTGAGGATCCTCGAGGCTCGGTGCGGGCGAGGTCAGGCCTGCTTGCCGACCTCGATCTCCAGCACCAGCCTGACCTTGTCGGAGACCAGGAAGCCGCCGGCCTCGAGGGCGGCGTTCCAGGTCAGCCCCCAGTCCTTGCGGTTGATGGTGGTCGTGGCCTCGAAACCCGCCTTGGTGTTGCCCCACGGGTCGGTGACGATGCCGCCGAACTCCCACACCAGCTCCACCTGGCTGGTGACGCCCGCCACGGTGAGGTCCCCGCTGGTGTGGATTTCGCCGCCCTTGACGTTCACCGATGTGCTCTTGAAGGTGATCGTCGGGTGGTTCTCCACGTCGAAGAAGTCGGGGCTGGTCAGGTGGCCGTCACGCTGTTCGTTGCCGGTGGTCACCGACGCGGCGGCGATGTCGACCCACAGTGAGGAGTTCTCGGGGGCCTCGACGTCGATGGTGGCGCCCCCGGTGTAGGAGGCGAAGTGACCGCGCGTGGTGGCCACCACCGCGTGCTTGGCGGCGAAGCCGATGGTGGAGTGGTCGGCGTCGATGGTCCAGGTGCCGTTCAGCTCGGCGGGGAAGGCGCTCATGGAAGAAAGTCTCCTGTTCGAATCACGATTGGCCACAGAGGTGGGCGGTGTCGCTCCCTCAATGCTAGTTGAAGCATAAACTATTTCCTCGGCGCGTCAAGCGACGACCGGACGGCGTTCTCGCGCCGACCACCTTCCACCGGCGCCATCTGGTGTGAGCCGATCACCGGATCCGCTCACACCTGCCTAGACTCGCTGCCGTGCAATCGTCCTGGCGGCACCCGGTACGCCTGGTTCCAATGGCGTTCCTCGCGGTGATCACCGCGGGCACGCTGCTGCTGATGCTGCCGATCTCGCACCGCTCGGACTCGGGCACCCACCCTCTGACCGCCGCCTTCACCGCCGTCTCCGCGACCTGCGTCACCGGGTTGACGGTGGTCGACACGGCCACGTACTGGACCCCCTTCGGCCAGTTGGTGATCCTCGGTCTGATCCAGATCGGCGGGTTCGGCGTCATGTCCATGGCGACGCTCCTGGCCCTGCTGGTCTTCGGTCGGCTGGGCATGCACGGCACGCTGGTGGCCCAGACCGAGTCCCACAGCCGCACCCTCGGGGGGGTGCGCGGCACCCTGCAGACCATCGCCGGCGCCACGCTGGTGATCGAGGTCACCATCTCGATCATGCTCCTCGGGCGGTTCTACTTCGGCCGACGCGAACCGCTGCACACCGCGATCTGGCACGCGGGGTTCCACGCCGTGAGCGCCTTCAACAACGCCGGATTCACCCTCTACAGCGACAACATCGTCGGCTTCGTGGCCGATCCGTGGTTCATCGTGCCCATCTGCATTGCGATCGTGGCCGGCGGGATGGGCTTTCCCGTCTACTACGAGCTGGTGCGGCACTGGCGCCGGCCGACGCACTGGTCGGTGCACGTCAAGGTGACGGTGCTCGGCTACGGGGCACTCACCGCCTTCTCCACCCTGGCCTTCGCCGTGGCGGAGTGGAGCAACCCGCACACCCTGGGCGGGCTGGGGACGGGCGGCAGGGTGCTCGGCGTGATCATGGGGGGAATCACTCCCCGGACCGCGGGATTCAACTCCATCGACTACGGGCAGGCCGAACCCGAGACCATCCTGATCGACTCGATCATGATGTTCATCGGCGGCGGGAGCGCCGGCACCGCCGGTGGCATCAAGGTCGGCACGTTCCTGCTGCTGGGCTTCGTGATCTGGGCGGAGGTCCGGGGCGAGCCCCAGGTCGTCATCGGTCGGCGCGCCATCAGCTCGGCCACCATCCGCGAGGCCCTGTCGGTCGCGCTGCTCGGCGTGGCGGCCGTCGTCATGGGCGCGCTGTTCCTGCTCGCCGACTCCGATCAGGAACTCGACCACGTGCTGTTCGAGTCAGCCTCGGCCTTCGGCACCACCGGTCTGTCCACGGGCATCACGCCGACCTTCAACGCCTACGGCCAGATCGTGTTGATGGTGCTGATGTTCGTCGGCAGGCTCGGGCCGGTGACCGCCGCGACGTCCCTGGCGTTGAACCAGCGACGCCGCAGCTACCGGGTGGCCGAGGAACGACCGCTGGTGGGGTGAGCCCGGCTCAGGTCGCCGGCCGGCCTTCGCATAGGTCCGCCGCGCCGCGAGGTTCTGCTCGTCGGTGATCGCCCAGACGCTGTAGCAGCCCCGGGCGGCGGCCAGCCCTCGCATCGCCTCGACCAACCGCTCGCCGATCCGGCGGCCCCGCATCGGCTGCTCGACGGCCAGTTCGTAGAGCATCATCTCGGTTCCCTTGTCCGGGTGGGTCAGCTCGACACCGCTGACGAACCCGACGGGCCGGCCCCGAATGGTCCGGGCCATCCCCAGGACGGTCAGACGGACGTCGTCCACGGCGGCTCCCATCTCGAGCGACCCCCAAGATCCAACCTCGGATCCCCCCTGATCGACACGACTGGGCGCATTCGTCCAGCGGGCGGGCCTGTGAACGGCGGGACCGCCTCGGGACCGGCCCCGAGGTCTACCCAGCGGGCTGGTCGCTCGACAACCGGTCCTCGAGCGAGATCCCGCACCGGCGGCACCGACCGGCCTCGACGGGCTCGGAGCAGCGCGGTCCCCTGCTGCACCCCCGGCGCCGCCGAACCTGATCGGAACCGGCCCGGACGACGTCCGGCGCGGCGGCCACCACCGCGCCGAGCGGTACGTCCGGGCGCGCGAGCGACTGTCCCGTGGCCGGGACGGCCGCCGCCTGGGACGACGGCGCGGGCGACTGCGGGGACGCAGGCGCCGGGGCGGCGGGCTCCACCGGCTCGACGGCGCTCCGGCCCCGACCGGTCGCCGTTCCGGCAGGGTCGGGAGATCCGGTGCCCCGGACGGCGCGTGCGGCGCGGCGATAGTCCTCGACGCCGCCGTCCCCGACGCCCTCCCCCTCGCCGGGTTCGGTGGCGTCACCGGGTTCAGCGGCGTCACCGGAACCGGCGGCTTCACCGGGGCTCGAGGCGGGGCTCGCGATCTCGCCGGCGGCGGTCGACGCGACGGGCTGCCCAGCCGCTGCGGGCGGCCCCGGGGGGAGGCCGGTCCGTTCCGCGGCACCCGGGTCGGCGGGAACGACGGGGATGGTGAGGTTCCCGGGTCCGGCCGGACCCACCGGGCGGGCGGGGGCCAGGACCGCGCCCAGCGCCGACCGGATGGTCGCCGTCCACCACGGCAACCGCCCACCACCCGGCCGGCGACCGGGCCGGCCCCTCGACCCGCCGCCGGGACGGTCACCACGGGGGGCGCCGGGGTGCTCGCCGGGCTGTTCGCCGGGACCTGCCTCACCGTCCGGAGTCGCGGCACCGATCACCAGGCCGGGGTCGAGCACGAGCGCGTCACCGAGGATCGCCCTGACCAGCGGGGAGAGCTGGTAGACCCGGGGCGGGCCCGACGGCCCCGACGATGGGCAGGGCAGGGCGGAGAGCGACGCGGGCGGGGCCGGCTGCGGACCGCCACCGCCCTGGATGATCACCGACACCTCCTCGCCGATCGCGACCTCGAGCCTCACCCGTCGGCCGTCATCGGGGGACGATGAGTCCGTCCGGTCGGATTCACCCGGCCGTCCTCAGTCCTCCAGCGCCTTGACCAGGGCGATGTGCAGACCCGCGCCGTCCGTCTCCCCGGCCCGTCCGGCCCAGAGGGCCTGCATGGTCGAGGCCACGACGGTCCACAGTCGTGCCTCGCGCTCGTCGATCCCGGCGGCCTCACAGACGATCTCCACCCGACGGCGCACGGACCATCGCAACCCGGACCCGGTTCCCAGTTCGGTGACCCGATTGCGCAGCACCGGCTGCAGCTCGAGGCCCGGGTGACCGGCCAGCGGGGTGGGGTCGATGGCCAGCCACGGCCGGCGCTCACCGGCCAGGACGTTGCCGAAGTGCAGATCGGCGTGCAGCAGCCGAGCGTCGCAGTCCGGCCCGGCGGCCAGGTCGCCGATCAGCCCCAGCGCCCGGACGACGAGCCTGCGGGGCAGCGCCCCGCCCGTCGCTCGCAACTGGTCGGCCCAGCCGGCGGCCACCTCCGACAGCCCCCGAAGGGCGGGCGGTGCCGGGATGTGCAGCTGCGCCAGGAGCGCACCGATCACCTCGCAGGCCTCGTCGATGCCGACCCGATACAGGTCGCGGGTACCGTCCAGGGCCTCCAGCAGCAGCGCGCCCCGCCCGGGGTCGGCGGCGATCAACCGGACGGCGCCGGTCCCGCCCCAGTGACGCAGGGCCAGGTGCTCGTGGGCGGAGTCGGTGTGCGGCCACCCGATCTTGCAGATCAACGGACGCCCCCGCCGGATGACGGGCAGAGCGAGTGCCGTACGGCCACTCGCCGCGGGTCCGGTGACGGTGAGCTCCCAGTGGTCCAGGACCTCACCGACCAATGTGGGCAGGGCGCGCAGCCAGCCTGCGCCGTCCGGGCCGCCCTCGGCCGGGCGGTTCACCACCCGGTCGGCCAGGCCCGGTGGGACGGGCACGGCCAAGCCGCTCACGCCGCCACCCCGCGATTCGGTTCGACGGGCGGGCATCCCCCGAAATCACGAAGTCGGGGCGGCCGTGTATTCATCGGGGATCCCGGGTCTCCTCTCCGGGTGGAGGGGACCTGTCGGGGCGGCGGCAACGCCGCCCCGACCGGCGGATCAGCGACCTGGGAGTCTGCGATGGCACACGCACCGACACAGCTCGCCCGGATGGCGGGACGACCCGCCCAGGCCTCCGCTCGACGTCGACCCGAGCACCGGGCGCCGCGCCCCGCCGCGAAGACCGACCCCGCCACCGCCGCGACGGTCAGGCAGATCAGGCCTCCCGGCGCCGCCGGCTGGCTGGGCCGGATCAGGATGGCCTGGCGTCGCCGTCCGGCGGCGGCTCCAACCCACCCGGCCCGACCGGTCTGACCGGCCGGCGCCACCGGCGGCCCACGCCTGGGAACGCTCACCCGTCGAAGGGGTCGCCGGCCGGCGTCTCGGCGGTCAGACCGGCCCCGGGACCAGGGGCGAGCGGGGTGGCCGAACCGGCGAAGCCGTTCTGTCGCCAGGCCTCGTAGACCACGACCGCGACGGCGTTGGCGAGGTTCAGGCTGCGGTTGCCGGGACGCATCGGCAGGTGGAGCTCGGTCGCCGGAGCCAGCCGGGCACGCTGGTCCGCGGTGAGGCCGGCGCGCTCGGCACCGAAGACGAAGGCGTCGCCCGACCCGAACGCGACGCCGTCATAGCGGGCAGGGGCATCGGTGCAGAACGCGAATCGCCGTGCCGGCCCGAGGCGGGCGAGGCAATCGGCGAGGGTCGCGTGAACGGTGACGCAGGCGAGGTCGTGATAGTCCAGACCGGCCCGTCGCAGCAGCCGGTCGGCCATGGAGAAGCCCAGCGGCTCGACCAGGTGCAGCGCGGCCCCGGTGTTCGCGCACAGCCGGATGATGTTGCCGGTGTTCGTGGCGATCTCGGGAGCCACCAGGACGACGTCCAGGGCCGTCACCTCCCGCCGCGCTCCGGGTCGCCTCGGCCGCAAGCATGGCACGCCCTCACCCGTGGCTGACCATTGGTTCCATTGGCTGTACAGATGTGCAATACTTAGATCATGCGTTCAGCGCCCGAGGACCTCACCGCCGTCGCGAAGATCCGGGACGCCGCGACGGCTCTGCTCGCCGAACGAGGTTTCGACGCCGTCACCATTCGGGACGTCGCCGCGACAGCCGGGGTCTCACCGTCCCTGGTGGTCCACCACTTCGGCACCAAGGCCGGACTGCGCGACGCGGCCGACGGCCGCGTCGTCGCCCTGGTGACCGAGATGCTCACCCAGGCGGTCGCCGCGGCCGGCGACGGCAGCCCGGGGGCCACCGCCCAGATGCTCACCGCGGTCCTGCGCGAGGAGGACGTCCTGATCCGCTACCTGCGGCGGATGTTCATCGAGGGAGGACCGAGCGCGAAGGCCCTGTTCGAGCAACTGCTGGCCGGGACCGAGGCCGAACTCGCCGCGATGGTCGAGGCGGGCCTGGCCCGGCCGAGTCCCAACCCCCGGTGGCGGGCCGCGATCCTGCTGGTCAACGACCTGGCCGGAATCATGCTCGACGACCTGATCACGGCCGTGTTCGGCCCCGGCGCCTGCCCGGACGCGGCGCTGTACGTGGGCTGGT
>CAYYCE010000135.1:0-7397 GCA_964469635.1 uncultured Kineosporiaceae bacterium | reverse complement strand
GGGCTACGAAGCCCCCGGCGCGGACGACGACGAAGTCGGGCACGCTGCCGGCGGCGAAGGTGATCGGGCCGCGGATCAGGTCGTCGACGACGACGTCCTCATCGGGCATCCGCAGCCGCAGCACCGGCTCGCGGCCCTCGGCGCGGTATGCCGCGCGCCGGGCCCGGGTGAGGTCGCGGTCGTGGTTGTCGTAGCCCAGCTTGGGGTCGCGGCCGGCGTCGCGATGGCGGGCCTCGACCTCCTCGGGGGTCGAGAACGACTCGTACAGGTGGCCGCCGGCCACCAACTTCGCCACGACGTCGTCGTGGATCGGCCGTCGCAGGCTCTGCCGGTAGGGCTCGTGCGGACCGCCGACCTCGACGCCCTCGTCCCAGTCCAGACCGAGCCAGCGCATCGCCTCGAGCAGTTGCAGGTAGGACTCCTCGCTGTCGCGGGCGGCGTCGGTGTCCTCGATCCGGAAGACGAAGGTGCCCCCGACGTGCCGGGCGTAGGCCCAGTTGAACAGCGCGGTGCGGATCAACCCGACGTGCGGGGTGCCGGTGGGCGAGGGACAGAACCGGACGCGGATCGCGGATGTGGGTGCGCTCATGATGCGGTCAGCGTATCCGCCGTCCCGAGGGTGCTCAGGGTCGGATCGGGGGTCGATCAGGGGCCTCCCGGACAGACAACCGGCCCGTGCCGGAGCAGTCTGGAGACATGACGAACACGACCTCGACACCCTCGACAGCCAAGACCCTTCACCGCAGCGACAACCGGGCAGTCGGCGGAGTCTGCGCCGGGATCGCCGAGTACCTCGGCATCGACACCACCCTGGTGCGGATCGGGACCGCCGTCCTGGTCCTCTTCGGCGGCTCCGGTCTGCCGCTCTACCTCGTCGCCTGGGTGGTCATGCCCGACTCCCGGGGCGACGTCATCGCCGGCCGCTGGGCCAAGCGGATCTCGGAGAAGGCCTCCGCGACGGACGGGAAGGTGCACGTGCCCGACCCGTACGGGTCCGCCCCGACGGCTCCCGCCGCGGCGGCCCCTCAGGCGCCCGACGAGCCGGCCGGCGACCCGACGCGGCACGAGCCCCCGGCCGCGTGAGCGCACCCCGTTCGTGGCGCGGATCAGTCCCGCGTCACGAACGGGTTCGACAACACCCCGATCCCCTCGATCTCGACCTCGACCCGCTGCCCGGCCGTGACCGGACCCACCCCTGCGGGGGTGCCCGTCAGGATCACGTCGCCGGGCAGCAGTGTCATCGCCGCGCTGATGTGCGCCACCAGCGTGGGGATGTCGAAGACCAGCTGCGAGGTGCGCGCCTGTTGCACCACCTCGCCGTCCCGCCGGGTGGTCAGCTCCAGGTCTCCGGCCTGTGCCGGGTCGAGGCCCGTCACCAGGTAGGGCCCGAGGGGGCAGAAGGTGTCGAAGCCCTTCGCCCGCCACCACTGCCCGTCGCGACGCTGCAGATCGCGGGCGGTGACGTCGTTCGCACACGTGTAGCCGAGGATCACCTCGCCCGCCCGCTCGCGGGGCACGTCCCTGCAGAGCCGCCCGATGATCACGGCGAGTTCGCCCTCGTAGTGGATCTCCTCGCTCTGCCGCGGCATCACCACCGGGTCGCCCGGGCCGATCACCGCCGTGTTGGGCTTGAGGAACGCCAGCGGTTCGGCCGGCACCTCGCCGCCCATCTCGGCGGCGTGGTCGACGTAGTTCCTGCCGATGGCGACGATCTTGCTCCGGGGGATGACCGGGGCCAGCAGCCGGACGGCGGCGTCCAGAGCCACCTTCTCCCCGGTGAACGTCAACGGGGTGTACAGCGGGTCCCCGCCGACGACGGCGAGCCGCCGCTCGCCGTCCGGGTCGACCTCGACCACACCGAACCGGGGGTCCTCGCCCGTGGTGAACCTCGCGATGCGCACCCGGCGAGCCTAATCGAGGCCGTGGGTCCTCAGACCGGCGGTCGGGCCGGGTTCGCCCCCGTCTCGTGGGGTGAACCCGGCCCATCCCGGGCGTCGACCCACTACCACCTACGCTGACGGGCGTGCGGGAACTGCGGCCGCGGCAGTGGCAGGCGCTCCGGGCGGCCCACGAGGCGCGGGTCGACGCCCTCGTCGGGCCGCATCTGGAGCGACGGCGGCGGGGCGACAGGCACGCCGTCGAGGACTTCCTGTTCACCTACTACTCGCTGCGACCGGCCCGGCTGCGGCGTTGGCACCCGGGAGTGGGCGTGAGCCTGGTGCACGAGGACGGGCGCCGGGAGACGCTCGACGTCGCGGGCCACCTCGCCCGGCACGGCGGGACGGTCCGGTCCATCCGGGACCTGCTGCGTGCCACGGCGTCCCGGCCGGCCCAGTTCGGCTGCTTCGGGCTGCACGAGTGGGCCATGGTCTACCGCCACGGTGCGGACGGCGAGCGCCGACACCCGGCGCCGCTGCGGCTGGGCCCGACGGCCACGGACGCGGTCGTGGAGTCCCACCAGATCCGGTGCTCGCACTTCGACGCCTTCCGGTTCTTCACCCCGGAGGCGGTGGGCCGCAACGCGTTGCTGCCGACGCGGACCCGTACGGTCGAGCTCGAGCAGCCCGGCTGCCTGCACGCGACGATGGACCTGTACAAATGGGCCTACAAGCTGGGCGAGGCGGCGCCGTCCGAACTGGTGGCCGACTGCTTCGAGCTGGCCCGCGACGTCCGGGGGCTGGACATGCGGGCCTCCCCCTACGATCTGAGATCGCTTGGCTACGAACCGGTTCCGATCGAGACCGCCGAGGGCAAGGCGCGCTACGTGGACCTGCAACGAGAGTTCGCCGAGCGCGCCGAGCCGTTGCGGTGCGCGCTGATGGCGGTGTGCGACGGCCTGCTCGCCCGATCGCCCGATCAGGCCTCCGGTTCGGACCTGCGAGCCCTTCGCCCGGCCCACCGGGCCGCCCCCACCGCCGCCGCGATGCCCGCCAGGGTTCCGGCGACGAAGGGCCAGCCGTCGCGCCCGTCCTGACCCCCGGCGTGCCAGAAGCCACCGATCAGGGCCAGCACGAGCACCACCAGCGCCAGCAGACGCCCCCGGCTCTTGGTCCGGTCAGCGCAGTCGAGCAGCACCCCCAACCGACGCGCGTAGCCGATGGTCAACGCCGATCCGAGCCCGGCGATCACGACCATCGCCTGCGCGGCGGTCATGGCCTGCGCACCCTGGGCCCACAACAGGCCGGCCGCCACCACGAGATTCCCCCAGATCAGGAGTTGGAACCCGAAGGCGCTCGCCTCGTTCCAGACGTCGCGCTGGCGTTCCTCGGCGTAGAACGGGTTCCCGAAGTCGGCCACCGCCGCCGCGAACCGCATCAACGGCGTGCCCTTGGTCGATGTGCTCATCATTGCTGATCCGCCTTGTCGGAGTTCGGCGCGAACAACGTCTCGACGTCCGTCCCCAGGACGCTCGCCAGCCGCAGCGCGAGGTAGACCGAGGGGGCATAGTCGCCCGCCTCGACGGCCACGACGGTCTGTCGGCTCACCTCGCACGCGGCGGCAAGCTGCGCCTGAGTGAGTTCGGCGAGCAGTCGGAACCGGCGTACCGCGTTCGCCTGGCCCCGGGCCGTCGTCCTGACCACATCGCAAGTGTGTAGTTCACTTGACACAAAGTCAAGTGAACTAGACATCTCCAGCTCAGCGCCGGGCGACCTCGGCACGGAGCAGCCCGTAGGTCAGGCCGTCGCACAGTGCCTGCCAGGACGCCTCGACGATGTTCGCGCCGACGCCCACCGTGGTCCAGGTGCCCGCCGCGTCGGCGGTCTCGATGAGCACCCGGGTCACGGCGTCCGTACCGTGAGAGGCATCCAGGATGCGCACCTTGAAGTCGATCAGCTGCAGCTTGGACAGCTCCGGGTAGACCGGCATCAGCGCCCCCCGCAGGGCGTGGTCGAGGGCGTTGACGGGTCCGTTGCCCTCCCCCACCGCGACCTGGCGGCCGCCACCGGCGCGCAGCTTGACCGTCGCCTCGCTCAGCGCCGCCTCCCCGGGGCGCGACTCGGTCATCACCCGCCAGCTCTCCACCTCGAAGAAGCGGGGCTGGACACCGTCCGCCTCCTCGCGCACCAGCAGTTCGAACGAGGCGTCGGCCGCCTCGAAGGTGTAGCCCGCCGCCTCCAGGGACTTGACCCGGTCGGTGATCCGGGTGACCAGATCCCGGTCCCCGGTCAGGTCGTACCCCAGTTCGCGCCCCTTGAGCTCGATGGAGGCGCGCCCGGCCATGTCGGAGACCAGCATGCGCATGTCGTTGCCGACCGTCGTGGGGTCGACGTGCTGATAGAGATCGGGATCGACCTTGATCGCTGAAGCGTGCAGGCCCGCCTTGTGGGCGAAGGCGCTGGCACCGACATACGGCTGCCTGGAGTACGGCGGGACGTTCGTGACCTCGCTGACGGCGTGCGCGATCCGCGTCGCCTCGGCGAGCCTTCCCTGCGGGAGCACCGCCCTCCCGTGCTTGAGTTCCAGATTGGCGACCACGGCCAGCAGATCGGCGTTGCCGGTCCGTTCGCCGTACCCGTTCAGGGTGCCCTGTACCTGGACGACACCCGCGTCCACGGCGGCCAGCGAATTGGCCACCGCGCAGCCGGTGTCGTTGTGGCAGTGGATGCCCAGCGGGGCGCCGCTGGCGGCCGAGACGGCGCCGACCACGTCGGCGACCTCGGCGGGCAGCATGCCGCCGTTGGTATCGCACAGCGCGATCACCTCGGCGCCGGCCTCGGCCGCGACCCGCGCCACCTCGACCGCGTAGGCCGGGTCGGCCCGGTAGCCGTCGAAGAAATGCTCGGCGTCCAGGAACACCTGGCGCCCCTCGGAGATCAGGTGGGCCACCGTGTCGCGCACCATCGCGAGGTTCTCCTCGGCGGTGGTGCGCAGCGCCCGCTCGACGTGCCGGATGTCGCTCTTGGCGACCAACGTGATCACCGGGGCCAGGGAGTCGACCAGCGCCCGGACCTGGGGGTCGTCGGCGGCGGCCACTCCAGCCCTGCGGGTCGACCCGAACGCCGCCAGCCGTGCGTGCCGCAGGTCGAGCTCGGTCGCCGCGCGCCGGAAGAACTCGGTGTCCCTGGGGATCGCCCCCGGCCACCCGCCCTCGATGAAGCCGACCCCCAGGGCGTCCAGGTGGCCGGCGATGGTGAGCTTGTCGCTCACCGACAGGCTCAGGCCCTCCTGCTGAGCCCCGTCCCGCAGGGTCGTGTCGTAGACCTGGATCCCGGTCACCGCGCTGCTCATCGGCGTGCTCATCGTGTGCTGTCTCCTTCGTCGCTGCCCTGACCACGAAAAAGACCCCTCGCGGTCTCGCGAAGGGTCTGCGCGTCGGCGGTGCCGGGCGGATTCATGCCTCAGGCGGTGCCGACGCGCCTGCCGATAATCAGCTGGCGGGTCATGGTGCGCCCAGTGTGCCACAACCGCGGCGCGTTCGAGACCCGCCCCACCCGATCGGGTCGCGATCGGATGGGGCGCGGACACCTCGTGGTCGCCGCGGGACCGGCTCACATACCGGGGATCGGCAGCGCCTCGTGGACCTCGATCTCGCACCCACCGGGCATCCTCAGGTGCGGGTGCACCTTGGCCAGCGCGAGCGCGGCGTCCAGATCGTCGGCCTCCAGCACCGTGTAACCGGCCACCTCGCGGGTGCTGGGCGAGGTGGCGCCGTCGCCGTCGACCCTGACGCCGCCCCCCAACGGGGTGCCGAAGTCGACCATCCGGTCACCGACCTCCCCGGCCCAGGCGTTCCAGGCGCCCATGACCTCCGCCATCTCCTCGGGGTCGGGCGGGGCGGCGTCGGCCGGCGGCATCGGGGCGTGATAGACGAACAGGAACCTGGGCATGATCCGTACTCCTTCGTGACGGGTGGTGGGTCATCGGTCGGGTCGAGACCGCACCCGGGACACCCCGGGGGCGGTCAGGCGGTCAGGGGCTTGCGCCCGGTGTAGGCAACGAGCCGGTCCAGGGCGGACGCGTCGTCCGGGGCGGGCACCTCGTCGGCGAAGGCCCTGCCGCGTGCGCCCGGGACGACCGCCTCGGCCAGGTCGCGGACGTAGTCCGCGAGCCGGTCGGAGACGTCCATCCGGACGCCGTGAACCTGGGCCAGGTCCCAGCCGTGCAGCATCAATTCGAGTGGCACGAGGCCGGCCGCCACCGAGGCGGGCAGGCCGCCGCCACCGCCCGGGACCGGGACCATGCCGTTGAGGTCGACCGAGCGCCAGGCGGTGATCACCTGGTCGGCCATGACCGAGACGACCTCCTCGAGCTGGACGCCCTCGGGCCGGCTCACCTCGGTGCCGGCCATGGCGCCGAGTCCCGCCATCGAGGCGATCAGGTGCTCGGAGAGGTCCCGCAGGGTGAACTGCTCGCAGGGGGTCGGCAGGGAGTCGTCGGCGGCGCTCAGCCCGCGCAGGACCGGCTGGATCGCCGCCAGGCTCGCCTCGGCGGCCACCATCGGGGTCAGATTCTCGGGCGCCTGGGCCCACTCGTCGGGGCCGGCGTCCCCGGCGGTGGCCAGGCGCACCAACCGGTCCAGGTAGTGGGTCCAGCCCTCGGCGTGTGCCTTGGCCTGCAACTCGTCGAGCCCGGTGTGGGTCAGCGTGAGCAGGGTGCCGCCCCGGTCGTCGGGCTCCACGGTGACCGTGACGGTCGAGGCGTCGGCCGGCAGGTCGTCGCTGCCGGTCCAGCCCCAGCCGAACACGATCCGCCGTCCGGGTTCGACCTCGCGGAAGGTGCCCTGGGCGATGTGGCCCGGGCTGACGGTCCAGCGGTAGGTCCCGCCGGCCCGCAGGTCGACCACCGCCGAGACGGTCTGCCAGCGCCGCAGCCGTTCCGGCTGGGTGACCAGGGCGAACGCCTCGTCCGGCGAGACGGGAAGCGCGACGGTCCTGGTGTAGCTCATGGCTGTCTCCTCAGTGAGTCCGCGTCCGCAACGAGGAGTTGGAGCTCCCTCGTCCAGAACCTGTCGATCTCGGCCTGCAACCGTTGCAGACCGCCCGGCACCACCCGGTAGATCCGGTGGCGTCCCGCCTTGCGGGCCTCGACCAGCCCCGCGTCCGCCAGCACCAGCAGGTGCTGGGAGATCGCCGACCGGGTGACCGAGAACTCGGCCGCCACCTCGCCCACGGTGCGCTCCCCCGCGGCCAGCAGCTGCAGGATGCGGCGGCGATTGGGCTCCGCGGCGGCCGCCAGCGGATCCATGTGCGATACGTTAGTGGTGACTAACGCGTTTGTCGAGACCCGTCGCGACGACGGACACGAACACGACCCGCCCCGGGACCCTGTCGGGTCACGGGGCGGTTTCGGAGGCCGGATCAGGCCAGCCGGCGCAACCAGCCGTGGCTGTCGGCGACCCTCCCGTACTGGATGTCGACCAGGGTGCGCCGCAGCCGCATCGTCACCGAGTCCTCGGC
>CAYYCE010000134.1:0-7423 GCA_964469635.1 uncultured Kineosporiaceae bacterium | reverse complement strand
TACTTCGGCACCAAGAAGCAGCTGTACCTCGAGGTGGTCCGGGTCCTGGTGACCGTGCCCGAGGCCGCACTCGACGCCGTCGGCCGGGGCGACCTGGACCATCGGGTCGACGAGGCCGTCACGTGGTTCCTGGACACCGTCTCGCGGCACGCCGAGCCGTGGCTGGCCGCCATCGGCGCCAGCGGCCCCTCGCGCAACCCGGACGTGGCGGCGGTGATCGCACAGGCGGACGAGGACACCGTGTCCGTGATCCTGCGGCTGGCGGGCGAGGAGACCTCCGACGACGAGGAGATGCGGGCGGCACTGCGCGCCTACGTCTCCTTCGCGCGGACCGGCGCGGTGGAGTGGCTGGTACGGGGCTCGCTGACCAAATGGCAGGTCCACACGCTGCTGTCCCGGACCCTGGTCGGCCTGCTGTCCGACACCATCGCGACGGTGCGGTCCGCCGGCCCGACGCCGGTCAGGTCTCGATCAGGCTCTTGAGCGCGGCCAGGCTGGTCCGCAGGGTCTCGCCCACCTCACGCACGAGCTGCCCGGCCACCGCGAACACGGCGGCCCCGCTGAAGTCGTAGGACGCGGCGACGGTGGACCCGGCATCGACGGCGGCGACCTGGTAGCTCGCCGTGAGCCCGATGCCCATCGGCCCGACACCCCGGTACACGATGCGCCGTGGTTCCTCGAAGCCGTCCACGGTCCAGCGCACCTCGGCCGGCATGCCCATGACCTTCAACCGCTGCGCGAACGACGTGCCCGGCCCGAAGGCCGACGGAGGATCACCGACGAAGCCCTGGTGGTTGTCCATCCAACTGCTGAACTGCGACGGATCGGCGAGCACGGCCCAGACCCTCTCTGGGGGGGCCGCGATCTCAACCTCTTCGCTCACACTCGCCATGCAGGTCATGCTACGCACCGGTGGGGGCGGGCTGTGCATCCCTCTGGCCGCGAGCGCCTTTGGTCCCACGACGGCGCCTGTCGCCCGGGGGGCAGCCGCCTCGCGGCGAGCGGCCCCGAATATGACTCAGGGTTATGGGACTTGGCAATCCGCCGTCCATATGACAAGCTCACCAGTGCACCGGCGCCGATTGAGTGCCGGTGCGCCAGTTTGACGCCCGATCGCCGAGGCGGCGCCGAAATCGCTACGGTCGCAACCGCAATGACTTACGCAACCTCTTGCAGGAACTCGTCCCAGGCCGGGTCCCGTTGGTCGACCGCCCGCACGAGCCAGGCCGCCCCCCGAGGAGCGTAGGCGTGCACGCGCAGTGACCATCCCTTCTCCTCCAGAGTCCGGTTCCCCTTGGCGTTGTTGCAACCGACACAGCAGGCCACGAGGTTCTCCCAGGTGTCCTTGCCGCCCCGGCTCCGTGGCTGCACGTGATCGACGGTCGAGGCATGCCCGCCGCAGTAGGCGCACCGATGCCCGTCACGACGCAGCACGCCACGTCGGCTCACCGGAACGGCCCGTCCGTGTGGCGCCCTCACGTAGCGGGCCAACAGGATCACCGAGGGTCGGGGAAGGGTGATCGACCCGCCCACCACGGGGTTCGCCCCGTGGGCGAGCACGGTGGCCTTGCCCGCGAGCACCAGGACGATGGCTCGCCGGAACGACACGACAGCGAGTGGCTCGTACCCCGCGTTGAGCACCAGGGTCCGCATGCCGCCCACCCCCTCTCCTCGGGACGCCCGCCTGGCTGGCGGCGTCGCGACGGCGACGACCGGGCGGTCGCCGACATCCGTCGGGGAGCACGGCCGGGCCGCGCCCTGCCGAACATGTCGCCCAAGACGGCGAAAGGCGCCGTCCCCATGGGGACGGCGCCGAGTCACCGTGCGCGCGGGTACTTGGCGGCACCGCACTGGAGAGTGCGGCGGCCGCGCTGCGTACCGCATCGTGCATCGAGACCTCCGGGCGACAGTCGTGCGCCGACGGAGGACAGCGTAGGCAACGGCACCCCCATCGGCCCAGACCTTTGCCGGTGAGGCGTCCGCGACGGTGACGCGGACGGACGATGACGAGCGACGGACGGTGAGGGCCGCGACTCAGCCCGTGACGCGGTGGTACACCTTGGTCCCGGAGAAGATCGCCCGCTTCGAGATCGCATGGCCCGGCTTCGGAGAGTCGATCATCATGCCCGACCCCGCGACGATCCCCACGTGGTAGGCCCTGCCGCCCGACAGGAAGAAGACCAGGTCGCCCGATTTGGCCGAGGAGGCCGGGATCGACCTCGTGGCCCGCATCTGGGCGTCGGCGGTGCGCGGCAGACTGATGCCGACCTGCTTGAAGACGTACTGCACCAGACCGGAGCAGTCGAAGCCGGCGGGCGTGGTCCCGCCCAGGCGATACATCACACCGATGTACCGGGCGGCCAGGGCGACCACGGCGGAGCCGCGCGCACCTTGGCCGACCGTCGCGCTGCTCGCCTTCGCGGTGCTGGTCTTCGACGAACTGCTGGTCTTCGAACTGCTGGTCTTCGAGGTGCTGGTCTTCGAGGTCGAGGGCGTCTTCGTGGGGGTGGATCCGGTCGTCGGCGCGGCGGCGGAGGCGGCGCCGTCCACCAGTCGCTGCTGCTCGGCCCGGCGGCGCGCCCGGACCTCGGCGCGGCTGGCCGCCGGAGCGGTCGCCGTCAACGCACCCGGGTCGAAGGTGACCTCGGCAGCCTTCGGCGCTGTCAACGGCGAGGTCTGCAGCAGACCGCCGCGCGAGCCCACGGCGGTCTCGAGCGTGGCGGGCGCGCCGGTCAGCGAGGCGCTCAGCGTCGTCGAGACCGGGTTCGTGAGGCCGTTGGTCAGGCTGTTGGCCAGGGAGTTCGACACGAGCCCCGACCCGAGGCGCAGGGCCAGATCGGCGGTGGCTCCGGACTCGAGGGGCCGCTGGACGACCGCGTCGGCCGGCAGGGCCATGGTCGCCACCAGACCCGAGGACACCGCGATCGCGACGCCGCCCCGGCCCAGGGCCTCGACATGATCACCCACGGTCTGGGTGATTCCGGTAGTCATCGTGGACAAGGGCGTGGTCGCCCTGCTGGACGCGCGGTGGCGCGCCCTGGCGCGGTCGGTCACAGAATGTACCTCTCCGAACGCCTACGAGGTGAGCTGTCGGGTTCGGGTGGGAGAAGTCACCCGGCCGCGGATGGAGCTCGCGGCTTCACCCCAGAGGATCCGGAGTGCAGCCTCGCCCTGGCGGAGCGAGGCACCGGACCCAGAAGTGGGTCCCCCGCCTCTGCCTGCGGTTTGCGTTTCCCAGAGCCGGTGGCAGAGCTCGGCGTTCCGGCCTGGGGCCACCCCGAGGAGCGGGGAAGCGATGGAACGCTAACCGAGCGATTGTTAAATGTCACATATTGATAAACAAAGGATCTGCTCGAATCAGTGAGACGGACCACAACCGTGACCACGCGTCACGGATGATCACGGTTCCTGGCCGACGAACACGTGTTGTGCATCGCCTTCGGCGAGTTCGATCTCACCGCCGTCCCCACGGACACGGATCGTGTCCCCGTCCCGGAGGGCGAGAACGCGCCGCCCGGGTCGCAAACCGGCACGATCCATGCCCGCGAGCAGTTCACCGTTGCTCTGCAGCGACTCACCGAGGCGACGCACGACCAGCGCCGCGGCCCGACCCTCGGCGGCCGCCGCCCGCCGAACCGCCTCGACCAGGGTCGCCAGGGCGGGGTCCGGCCCCGGGTCCGGGACGGCGACCGGCCCCGCGAGCTCGGACAGCCCGGGGATCGGGTTGCCGTACGGCGACTCGGCCGGATCGGCGAGCAGGGCCAGCAGCTTGCGCTCCACCTGGTCGCTGATGACGTGCTCCCACCGGCACGCCTCGGCATGGACCAGCTCCCACTCCAGCCCGATGACGTCCAACAGCACCCGCTCGGCCAGCCGATGCTTGCGCATGACGCGGGTCGCCTTGATCCGACCGGCCTGGGTGAGCTCGAGGTGACGGTCCCCCGAGACCTCGAGAAGCCCGTCACGTTGCATCCGGGCCACGGTCTGGGACACGGTCGGACCGGAGTGCCCGATGCGCTCGGCGATGCGCGCCCGGAGCGGGACGATGCCCTCTTCCTCGAGCTCATAGACCGTCCGCAGGTACATCTCGGTGGTGTCGATCAGATCACTCACCCGGCAATTGTCGCTGCCCGAGGGGCCGCGGGGACACTCACGGCTCCTCGAAACCCGCCACCGTCCCGCGATCAGCCGGTTTGTACGCTCGGCGGGTGACGTCAAGGACCGCTCCGGCCGCCGCCGCCGCTGTGCGTCGTGGACCCGCGGTGTGGGGTCCCGCGGGTTCCGGCACGGACGCCGCCCCCTACTTCCGATCCCCAACCCGGTCGGCCAGGGGCGGCGGTTCGACCTCGACGGGGCGTACGTTCGCCGCCACCTGCCCGGGCCGCGCCACCTGGACGGTGGCCGAGTTGAAGGAGAACCGATGACATCGCCCGCCACGCTGGTCGTGCCACACCGCTTCCGGGGCCCCGCCACCTCGGCGAACGGGGGCTGGATCTGTGGCGCACTGGCCGAGGCGCTCGACCCGGAGACGAGGGACACGCTGAGGAGCGGCGCGGCCGGGGCCCGGGTCCGGTTGGCCGCGCCGCCGCCGCTGGACGTGGCGATGTCCCTCGACGGGTTCACCGCCGAGGACGGCGCGAGCGGCGTCCGGCTGATGTTCGACGGGGCGCTGGTGGCCGAGGCGGTCGCCGTCCCGCCGGCCGCCGCGGACGAGGAGCTCACGCCCGTGCCCGCCCTGGACGCCGACCCGGACCGGGCCTTCACCCGCGCCGAGGAGGCCGGCACGCGCTACGGCGGGCTGGTCGACCACCCGTTCCCGACCTGCCTGGTCTGCGGCACCGGCAGGGCCGAGGGCGACGGGCTGCGGCTGCGTCCGGGCCCGGGCGACCCGAGCGAGGGGCCGTTGGACGGCACGGTCAGCGCGGCCTGGATTCCGCACCCGGCCTTCGACTCCGGGGACGGTCGGGTCGACCTGCCGCTGACGTGGGCGGGGCTGGACTGCCCGGGCGGCTGGTCGGCCGAGGTGGCCGGCCGGCCGCTGGTGCTCGGCACGATGACCGCGCGGGTGTGGCGGCGGCCGCGGATCGGCGAGCGGTGCATCGTCCGGGGGCTCGCCGGCGAGGCGTCGGGCCGCAAGGTCGCGACGCGCAGCACTCTCTACGGCGAGGACGGCGCGGTGCTGGCCGGCGCCGCGCAGATCTGGATCGTGGTGGACCCGGCGGACTTCAACGGCTGAGGCGCCGGGCCGATCGCCCGGCTCAGGGCTGGCGACGCGCCACGCGCCATCCCGCGGCCTCGTCCAGGGCGGGTGGCCCCTCGGTCGTGCCGGTCGTCCCCGTGGTGTCGGGGGTGTCGGGGGTCGCCAGGTAGACGAGCCGGTCGTGCAGCCGCGAGGGCCTGCCCTGCCAGAACTCGATCTCGATGGGGCGCACCAGGTATCCGCCCCAGTGCCGCGGCACCGGAACGTCGTCGGGTCGGCCGCGGTCCGGCCACCGCGCGGCCAACTCCGCCCACCGCCGATCCAGATCGCTGCGGTCGGCCGACTCCGCGGACTGCCGGCTGGCCCAGGCCCCGATGCGCGAGCCCCAGGGCCGGGACCGGAAGTAGGTCTCGGTCTCGGGGCGGCCGACCCGCTCGGCGCGGCCGACGACGAGTATCTGTCGGGCCATGGCGTGCCATGGGAAGACCAGTGCCGCGCGACCGGTGGCGTCGAGGTCGACCGCTTTGCGCGAGCCGTAGTTGGTGTAGAAGACGAAGCCCCGCGCGTCGGCCTCCTTGAGCAAGACGGTTCTCGCCGAGGGAAAGGCATCGGGCCCGGTGCTCACGGTGGCGGCCACCATGGCGTTGGGCTCGGCGATCCCGGCCCCGACGGCCTCCGCATACCACCGCTCGAATTGGGCCAGCGGCGTGGCCGCCAGATCATCCTCGGTGAGTTGTGGCTCCTGGTAGGAGATGCGCCGCTCTGCGTAATCTGGCTGGGGATTGGCCGTCCCGCCGCCTGTCTGGTAGCTCACACCGCCGGGCGATTCGTTGACCTCTGGCACACCACAAGTGTGGGGTTCGAAGTTCAGGCTGTCGAAGCCGGACACGACATACGGAGGTCCTGCGACACAGCCCCGGGTCGCGGCCTGAGCACCATCCGGCCGTTGCACGGAGCAGGCGATGCTTGTCCCGACTCGTCCATCCGGCCGGTCAACGAGCATCGTGGCGAGTGAGGTCCATCCGTGTGGCCACCACAAGGGGCCGCCGGTTGCCGACGAGAGGAGTTATCGATGTCCGACTTCGTGCCAGGTCTCGAGGGCGTGGTGGCCTTCGAGACCGAGATCGCCGAGCCCGATCGTGAGGGCGGGGCGCTGCGCTACCGCGGAGTCGACATCGAGGAACTCGTCGACCACGTCTCCTTCGGCAGCGTCTGTGGGCTGCTGGTCGACAACGAGTTCAACCCTGGGCTGCCGCCGGCCGAGCCCTTCCCGCTGCCGGTACGCACCGGCGACGTCCGCGTCGACGTCCAGAGTGCGCTGGCGATGCTGGCCCCGGTCTGGGGGCTGAAGCCCCTGCTCGACATCGACGCCACACAGGCCCGCAACGATCTGGCCCGGGCCTCCGTCATGGCGCTGTCGTACGTGGCCCAGAGCGCCCGCGGCCTGGACAAGCCGATGGTGCCCCAGAAGGAGGTCGACAAGGCCGGGACGATCGTGGAGCGGTTCATGATCCGCTGGCGCGATGAGCCGGACCCCAAGCACGTCGAGGCGGTCGACGCCTACTGGGTCTCGGCGGCCGAGCACGGCATGAACGCCTCGACGTTCACCGCGCGGGTGATCGCGGGGACCGGCGCGGACGTCGCCGCCTGTCTGTCCGGTGCCGTCGGCGCCATGAGCGGTCCGCTGCACGGCGGCGCTCCGGCCCGGGTGCTGCACATGATCGAGGCGGTGGAGCAGAGCGGGGACGCCGCGGCGTACGTCCGCGGCGTGCTGGACCGCGGCGAGCGCCTGATGGGCTTCGGCCACCGGGTCTACCGCGCCGAGGACCCGCGGGCCCGCGTGCTGCGCGCCACCGCCAAGCGGCTCAACGCCCCCCGGTTCGAGGTCGCCGAGGCGTTGGAGCGGGAGGCACTCGGCCAGTTGCACGAGCGCCGTCCGGACCGGATCCTGGCGACCAACGTGGAGTTCTGGAGCGCCGTCGTCCTGGACTTCGCCGAGGTGCCCGCCAACATGTTCCCGGCGCTGTTCACCTGCGCCCGGACCGCGGGCTGGTCGGCACACGTGCTGGAGCACAAGAAGACCAGTCGACTGGTGCGTCCCTCGGCCCGCTACGTCGGCCCCAAGCCGCGCTCGGTCCAGGACGTCAAGGGCTGGGAGCGGGCTCTGTCCCGCGGCGTCGTCAACGCCTGGCGGGCGGGAGGGGTATCGCTTCGGCAGGCCTG
>CAYYCE010000133.1:0-7433 GCA_964469635.1 uncultured Kineosporiaceae bacterium | reverse complement strand
ATCGACTGGTGGGCGAACTCGACGAACGAGTCGCGGTCGTGCGGCTCCAGTGAGGTGCCCACGATCTGGACCTCGCGCATCAGCCCGCTCTGGTACAGATGGAGCAGCCCGGGCAGGAGTTTGCGCCGGGAGAGGTCCCCGGTGGCTCCGAACAGGACGACGGTCGTGCGCCTGATGGACATGAAAGCAGCGTGGCGGACGCGACCGGATTGGTAAACGGTGTACTGCCCGATGTCACCTGGACGTAACGTCGGGTGCCGCCGCTAGAGGAGCCCCACGGGCACTGTGGCCACCTTGAGCATCACCAGGACCACGAGCAGGACGCCGATCCCGGCCAGGCCGATCGGGTGCCACCGCGCGCGATGCTCACGCGGGGTGTAGGCGAGGACGGCGCCCGCGAGCACGCCGGTGACCAAGCCGCCGAGGTGGGCCTGCCAGGCGATGGACAGCCCGGGGGCGAACCCGATTGCGGCGTTGATCAGCAGCAGCACGATCATCCCGCCGTTGTTCCGGCCGAGCCGGCGGTTGAACACCATGATGGCGCCCCAGGTGCCGAACACGGCCCCGGAGGCGCCGACCGCGCCCGTCCACCAGCTGCGCGAGTCCGTGCCCGGGGTGGCGAGCAGGAACAGCCCGACCGACCCGCCCACGGCGGCCAGCAGGTAGAGGGCGATGAACCGGGCCCGTCCGAGCAGGCTCTCCAGGTAGGGTCCTCCCAGCCACAGCGCGTACATGTTGAACACGATGTGCAACAGGAAGTTCGGCGAGTGCAGGAACGCCGAGGTGAGGAACGTCCACGGCTCCTGCAGCGCGAAGGCGGGCACGAACATGAACTGCCGGGTGATGCGGATGCCGCCCAGCCGCTGCAGGATGTAGACGGCGACGCAGATCCCGATGATGGTCGTGGTGGCGTTCCGCCCGCCGCGCTGGACCTGCCCGCCGAACGTCGTCCGCCCGCTGCGCACGGTCTTGGCCTGCTCGGCGACACAGTCGACGCACTGGAACCCGACCGCGGCCGGCCGCTGGCACTCCGGGCAGACCGGTCGCTCGCAGCGCTGGCAGCGCACGTAGGACACCCGGTCGGGGTGCCGCGGGCAGACCGGGACGTCGTCGGTCGGGTTGGTTCCGTAGGCCGGCGGCCCGGACGGCGGCCCGGACGGCGGCTGGGTCACCCGCGGTCGACGGTGACGCTGTCGATCACCACGGGCTCGAGCGGGCGGTCCATCTGGTCGGCGCGCGCGGTGGCGATCGCATCGACGACCTCGCGGCTCGCGGCGTCGGCCACCTCGCCGAAGACGGTGTGCTTACCCTGCAGGTGCGGGGTCGGGCCCACGGTCACGAAGAACTGGGACCCGTTGGTGCCACGGCCCATCCGCTTTCCGGCGTTGGCCATCGCCAGGATGTAGGGCTTCATGAAGTTCAGCTCGGGGTGGATCTCGTCGTCGAAGGTGTAGCCCGGGCCGCCGGTGCCGTTCCCGATCGGGCAGCCGCCCTGGATCATGAAACCGGCGATCACCCGGTGGAAGCCGAGGCCGTCGTAGAACGGGTCCTTGCGCTCCTGGCCGGTCTTGGGGTCGGTCCACTCGCGGCTGCCCTCGGCGAGCTCGACGAAGTTCGCCACCGTCTTGGGGGCGTGGTTCGGGAAGAGCTCGAGCCGGATGTCGCCGCGGTTGGTGTGCAGCGTGGCGTACAGGGGAGTGGGCAGGGCTTCGCTCACCGGTGACACGTTCCCTTCGAGTGTCGGCACCGTGGTCCGCAGCATCCTCGCACGTCCCGTGACGGAACGCCCCGCCGCACGATTCGCACCGGGGACGCCCACGGTCCGGGCGCCCGGCGATCGCCATCCGCTCCGCGACCGGCATCGAGTCCCTCGTCCGGCTCACCGACGTCGCGAAACTCCCCCGCGACCAGGCGGTGGACCTCCGGCGCGACACCGCACGGACATCCTCGCCCGGCCGACCCGCGGGGAGGCCAGGCGCACAGCAGCCCCGCGGGCGGGGCGTTAGGAGCCGAAGGCGCCGCATTCGATGATCGGCGTCTATACGGTGGTTCGCTACGGATGTCACGCCGTGCCCGCATCGGGACCTTTGTGAGGCAAGGGTGGGGCCAGCGGCCTCGTGAACGGTCGGTCCAGGGAGGGACACCAGTGGCTGAAACCATCCCCCAGGGGCGGGCGCCGCACGAACGGCGGCCGACGGACCCGGAGGCGGTCGCGGCCGGGCACGCCGTCGCTCTGCCGCCGCCGCCCCGGCTTCGCCGCCGTCCGTTGTTCCTGGTGGCCGGCCTGGCGGCGGTGGCGACCGGGGCGGTGCTGGCCGCGTGGCTGGTGACCTCGGTGGGGCACACCCGGCCGGTGCTCGCCATGCGCACCGCCGTCGACCGGGGCGAGGTGATCACCGCGGCGAACCTGATGACCGTCGACCTGACCCTCGACCCGGCCCTCGAGCCGGTGACGGCCGATCGACTGCCCATGGTCGTCGGCCAGCGTGCGAGGGTCGACCTGCCGGCCGGCGGCCTGCTGGTCGCCGGGTCCTATGAGGCGGCCCCGCTCCCCGGTCCGGGGCTCTCGCTGGTCGGGGTCTGGCTCGCCGGCGGCCAACTGCCCGGTCAGGAGCTCAGATCGGGTGACCCGGTCCGGATCGTGGCCACCCCTCGGGCGCAGGAGAACCTGCCCAAGGGGGCGCCGGTCTCGCTGACCGCCACCGTGGTCGCCACCAGCGGCTCCCCCGACGGGCACGTCCTGGTGACCGTCAGCGTGCCCGCGGCGACCGCACCCCAACTGGCGGCGCTGGTCGCGACGGCCCGGATCGGCCTCGTGCTCGACTCGGCGGCCCGGCCGTGACGCTCGTCGTCCTCGCCTCCGCCTCGGGCGCCCCGGGGGTGAGCAGCGCGGTCCTCGGCCTCGCGCTGGCCTGGCCCCGCCCCGTGCTGCTCGTCGAGGCCGACCCCACGGGTGGCTCGACGATCCTCGCGGGCTGGCTGCACGGCCACCCGCCGCACCACCGGGGTCTGCTCAACCTGGCGATGGTCCAGACCCACGGCTCGTTGGCCGAGGCGATCCCCGAGGTGGTGGTCCGACTGCCCGGAACCTCGGTCGACGTGGTGCCCGCCGTCCGCTCGCACACCCAGGCGGTGGCGGTGGCCCCGCTGTGGCCCGGCCTGGCAGCGACCCTCGCCGGGATGGACGCCACCGGCGTGGATGTGCTCGTCGACGCCGGCCGGCTGGGTATGCAGCACGCGCCCGTCCCCGTCGTGCAGGCGGCGGACCTGATGCTGCTCACCAGCCGGGCCACGCTGCCGGCGGTGTCGGCGGCCCGCGGCTGGGCCCGTGACCTGCGGGAGCGGTTCCAGGCCGTCGGTGCGCCCGAGAACGCCGGGGCGCTGCTGGTCGGGCCGGGGCACACCTTCGGCGCCGGCGAGGTCGCACAGGTGCTCGACCTGCCGCTGGTGGCCACCCTTCCGTGGGACCCGCGCACGGCCCGGGCGCTGCATCTCGGCGAGACCTCGCGCCGGCTGCGGACGGGGCCGCTCACCCGAGCCCTGCGGGTCGCCGCGCAACGGATCGATCGGCTGGCCGCGGCCAACCGGGCCCGGCTGGCCACCGCGGCGCCCATCGGGCAGCCGTCGGCCCTCCAGGAAGGAGCGCGCTCGTGACGGACACGCCCTCGGTGGCGCCCGGACTGGCGGACCTGCCGCTGTTCGCCCCCGACGACGACGCCGGCGGGCCACCGGTGAGCATCCGATCCGGGCAGGTCCCGGCGGCGGCGCCCGACGCCGTCCCCGCACCTCCGCCGTCGCCCTCCGGGCCCGACCCGACCGCGCCCCCCGCGGCGGGTTCCGTCGAACCCGACTGGACGGCGGTGAGCCTGCTGCGGGTCAAGGCGTCCGATCGCCTCACGACGGTGATGTCCCAGCGCAGCGCGCCGCTGAGCCCGCAGGCGCAGCGCGAGCTGGGCCGCACGATCATCGTCGAACTGCTGGACGCCCAGGCCCGCGAACACCTCGCGGCCGGGCGCACCCCACCGGCGCCGGCCGGTCAGCGGCGGACGGCCCGGGCGGTCTACGACGCCCTGTTCGGACTCGGCCGGCTGCAGCCGCTCGTGGACGACGACCGGGTGGAGAACATCGAGGTCAACGGCTTCGACCGGGTGACGTTGCAGTTCGCCGACGGCACCAGGGCCGCCGGGCCGCCGGTGGCCGAGTCGGACGAGGAACTGCTCGACTTCCTGGCGTTCATCGCCTCGCGCAGCCAGGGCAATCCCCGCCCGTTCAGCCCGGCCTCGCCGAGCCTGCACATGACGCTGGACGGCGGCGCCCGGCTGGCGGCCACGGCCTGGATCACCCCTCGTCCCGTCGTCGTGGTGCGCCGTCACCGGCTGCGCCGGGTCACCCTGACCGACCTGGTGGAGCGGGGCATGTTCAGCCCCCTCACCGCCTCGTTCCTCGCCGCGGCGATCCGGGCCCGGCGGTCCGTGGTGGTCGCCGGGCCGCAGGGTGCCGGTAAGACCACGCTGGTCCGGGCCCTCGCCGAGGAACTGCCGGCGTGGGAGCGGATCGGCACCTTCGAGACCGAGTACGAGCTGTTCCTGCACGAGATGCCGCAGCGGGCCGGTGCGGTGGCGGCGTGGGAGGCGCGGCCCGGCTCCGGTGAACGGGGCCCCGACGGCCGCCAGGCCGGGGAGATCACGCTCGACGACTGCCTCTACGACTCCTTCCGCTTCAACCTCGACCGCCAGATCGTCGGCGAGGTCCGGGGCCGGGAGGTGCTGGCCATGTTCAAGGCCATGCAGTCCGGGGCGGGGTCGATCTCGACGACCCACGCCGCGGACGCGGTCGGCGCCATCCAGAAGCTGATCACCTGTGCCCTGGAGGCCGGTCCCCAGGTGACCGTGGCCTACGCCGAACGGGTGGTGGCCGAGCACATCGACCTGATCGTACAGCTGGGTCTGGACGTGGCCGTGGGTCCCGGCGGCGTACCGGTCCGGCGTCGGTACGTCAGCGAGGTCATCGCCGTCCAACCGGGTGAGGGCGGGCCCGCGCACACCCACGTCTTCCGGCCGGTTCCGGGCCCCCAGGGGCTGCTCGCCGTTCCGGCGGTGCTGCCCGACGAGTACCGCGCGCTGGTCCGGCACGGGTTCGACCTGGCCGCCTACACCCGGGCCACCGACGGCGGGTCGACGCGGTGAGCGCCGTTCTGGCGGGGCTGGCCGGGGCACTGATCGTCGGCGGGGTGCTGCTCGCGGCGGTCGGTGCGCGGCGACGTCCCGTGCCGCCGGCCCGATCGTCGAGGCCGCCCCTGCGCCGCCGGACCCGGCGGATCTCCGCCCGCACCGGGCTGTTGACGGGGCTCGGGGTCCTGCTCGGCACGGCCATCGCCCTGGCCACCGGGTGGGTGATCGCGATCGTGGCGGTGCCCGTGGCCATGGCGGGCCTGCCGGCTCTGCTGGCGCCGCCCGCGACGACCCACATCGCCCGGCTCGAGGCGATGGAGGAGTGGACCCGGTCGCTGTCCGGCGTCCTCGACGTGGGCGTCGGGCTGGAGCAGGCCCTGATCGTCACGCTGCGCTCGGCGCCGCGCCCGATCCAGCGGGAGGTGTCCACCATGGTGGGCCGACTGAACGCCCGTTGGCCCACCGACGAGGCGCTGCGCGCCTTCGCCGACGATCTGGACGACGCCACCGGGGACCTGATCGCGGCGAAGCTGGTGCTGGCCAGTCACCGCCGCGGGCCCGGGCTGGCCGGGGTGCTGGAGAGCCTGGCCGAATCGGTCGCGGCCGACGTCCGGGCCCGGCGCCAGGTCGAGGCCGACCGCGACAAGCCCCGCGCGACCGTCCGTTGGATCACCGTGATCACCGTGCTGGCCCTGGTGGTGCTCGGCCTCAACACCACCTACATCGAGCCCTACTCCAGCGCCCTCGGGCAGGTGCTGCTCGCCCTGCTGCTCGGGGTGGACGTCGCGTGTCTGGTCTGGATGCGGCTGATGACCCGGTCGGAGCGACCGCCGCGGTTCATCGGACGCTCCCTGGCCCGCCCGACGGTGGGTGGCCCGTGACCTCCGTCCACCTGGCCGTCGTGGCGGGTGCCCTGATCGGGTTGGGGATCACCGTGATCGGGTGGCGCTTCGTCCCCGCCCGCCCCGACCTGGCCACGGCCGTCGAGAACCTGGCGCCCGAGCTCGGCCTCGCGCCGCAGGCGCCGCCGCCCGCCCCGACCGAGTTGCAGGACCGGGTCGGGCTGTGGGCCGCCCGGCACCTGCCGCTGTTCCTGGTCCGGCCACCCGCCCGCGACCTGGCCCTGCTGCGGATGCAGACGCACCGCTACTACGGCCAGAAGCTGCTGTACGTCTGCTTCGGGCTCCTCTTCCCGGCGGCCCTCACCGTGATGGTCACCCTGATCGGTGTCCGACCGCCCCTGCTCGTCCCGGCGGGGGCGTCGCTGGTCACCGCGGTGGCGCTGAGCTTCCTGCCCGACTACAACGTCACCTCGGACGCCGCGAGGGCCCGCGAGGAGTTCACCCGGGCGCTGGGGGCCTACATCGATCTGGTCGCGCTCGAACGGCTGGCGGGGGCCGGTCCCCGCCAGGCCATGGAGTCCGCCGCGGCGATCGGCGACTCCTGGCCGTTCCGGCGGTTGGCAGAGGAGTTGGCCCGGTCGCGATGGTCCGGGGTGCCGCCCTGGAACGCCCTGGCGCGGCTGGCCGCCGACCTCGACCTGGACGCGCTCGCGGAGCTGGCCGACATCATGCGACTGTCCGGGGAGGAGGGCGCCGCGGTGTACCGCACGCTGCGGGCCCGGTCGGTGGCGATCCGGTCGGCGCTGGTCGCCGAGGACCTGGCCCGGGCGAACCGGGCCGGCGAGCGGCTGACCCTGCCGGGCGCCGTCCTCGCGCTCAGCTTCGCCGTCCTGCTGACCGCCCCCGCGCTGATCCGGCTGGTGCTCGGCCCGGGGTGACCGCCGGTCGCCGAGGCGGGCCTTCTAGAGTCCGGGCATGCACCGTCCCCACCTCGACGACGTTCTGTCCAGCGCCCACAGGGTGCTGGAGGACAACCGGCTCTACGGCCTGACCGTGCCGCACCGGCAACTGTTCCCCGCCGCCTACCTCTGGGACACCAGCGTGACCGCCAAGGGGATCGCGGTGTTCGACCCGGACCGCGCCGCCGGGGAGGTGCTGCGCTATCTGCAGTCGCAGTGGCGCTCGGGTCTGCTGCCCAACGAGGTCTACTTCGACCGGATCGGGCCGCGTGACCGTCTCTTCGGCGATCACCCCGACCGGCCCGACGGGCTGACCACGAGCGGCATCACGCAACCCCTGATGATCGTTCGGACCGTGCTCGAGGTCGGCCGGCGGCTGGACCGCGACGGCCGGGACCGGTTCCACGCCCGGGCGCTCCCCCGGTTGGTGCGGATGTGCCGCTGGCTGCTCGCGCGGCGCA
>CAYYCE010000132.1:0-7482 GCA_964469635.1 uncultured Kineosporiaceae bacterium | reverse complement strand
GGCCGAAGACCTCGCCCTGGCCCACCGAGAACGTCAGGTCCTCGACGGCCGTCACATCCTCGAACCGGCGGGTCAGCCCGTCGACCTCGATCACCGGCGCCGCCTGGCCAAGTTCGACGCCCCACCCAGGACGTCCCGCGTCCGCTCGGGGAGCCTCTCTGCGTGCGCCGGGACAACCCATGTCAGCATGAGAGGCAGGTTACGCGCCGCACCAGTGCGCTTCCGCGGCGCAAGTCCGTTCGGCCAACGGGCCAGCCGGCACGCGCCGATGCGCGCGGCGTTCGAGGAGCTGCTCGCGCCACCCGACGGTCAGGAGCGAGGCAAGCGCCGGGCCACGGCCTGAGGAGAGACCCGGCAGCCGACCATCCCGAACTCGCCTTCGGCACGGACCGTTCACCCCGACGCTCGCACGTCCTGCGGCCCGGACCCCCATCGCGGGGCGCCCGTCCACGCGTGCGCGGCACGCGGCGGAGTGACTCGGGAGGAAGGCGCGGGTCCCGAGAATTGGATCGCCGCGAAAGACCAACCCGGCGCGGCCGCGACGTACTCTGTGACCAGCAACACACCGCCCCGGGGGGGTGCGGGAGGGGGAGGGCGGTTCTCGCCTTGCTGCTCGCCATCGGTCCCCGGACACGGTCGCTCAGCATTCGCGTGGGGAGCACCTCACGTGAGGCCAACCCCTTCTGGAGGTATCGCATGCGCGCCAGGTGTCTAGTCGTCGGCTTGACGGCGTCCGCGTTGATGATCGTCGGGCCGTCGTTGGCTCAGGCCTCGGTCGGCACCACGCCGACCCTCCCGTGCGCTCAGCCGGACGGACGGGTCACCGCCCTGGCGCTCAGCGCGGGGACGCTCTTCGTGGGGGGAAGCTTCACCCACGTCAAGGACGCGTCGGGGGCGTCCCAGCCGAGGTCGATGCTGGCCGCGATCGACACCGCCACCTGTGACCTGCTGCCGTGGAGGGCGGACGCGGACGCGGCCGTCTACGCGTTGACGGTCGCCAACGGCGCGCTCTATGCCGGCGGAGCCTTCCGCCACGTCGGCGGACTCTCCCGCTCCCGGATCGCGGCGGTCGACACCGCCAGTGGCGCGGTCCTTCCGTTCAACCCCGTTGCGGACAAGCCGGTACTGAGCCTGACGGCATCGGAGACGACGCTGTACGCCGGAGGCAAGTTCGCCCACATGGGCGGTCGGGCGCGGCTCAAGCTGGCCGGGTTCGAGCTCGACACAGGCGCCCTGGACCCCACCTGGACGCCGAAGACGAAGGGGTCCGTGGACGCCTTGGCCGTGGGCGCCGACGGGCGTGACGTCTACGTCGGCGGGGGGTTCACCGAGCTGAACGGTGACCACTCTCTGCCGTACCTCGGCGCCGTCGACGCGGTCAGCGGCGCCACCGACCCGGCATTCGTGCCGAACGCGATCTTCCCCATCCTCGCCCTGGCCGCGGACTCCCGCGGCCTCTACGCCGGTGGCGGTGGCTCCGGAGGGCATCTGGTCATCTGGAACCTGGACGGCTCCCTCCAACAGCCCATCTACCAGACCGACGGAGGCGTCCAGAACGTGTCCGTCGACGGGGACTCCCTGTACGCCGGGGGACACTTCGTCAACTACTGCGAGGGGAACACGGGTGCGGGACACCCCTTCGCCTGTGATGTGAACGTCCACCAGCCGAAACTGTTCGAGGTGTCCCTGTCCACCGGCCAGCTGACCGCTTGGACGCCCGCCCCCAACAGCGCCAGAGGCGTCTTCGCCTCCGTTGTCGACCCCGCCACCCACGCCCTGTGGGTCGGTGGCGACTTCACCCGGATCGGCACCCAGCCCGTCGCCCACCTCGCCCAGCTCCGCTGAGCCCCACACCTCGGAGGTCACACATGCACAAGCGAATCCTGTACACCGCCCTCGCAGCAACCCTGTTGACCGGGGCCGGGGCTACGGCGCCCGCCACCCTCGGAACCCCCGCGGCCGGGACACCGGCGGCGATCCCCACCACAGCCCCCTGCGGGGCACTGCCGGCGAGCAGCGCCCCAGCCACCTACACACATGTCGTGCTCATCATGTTCGAGAACAAGCCGCTCAAGAAGATCGTCGGCAACACCACGGATGCGCCCTACCTCAACTCGCTGGTCAGCGCGTGCAGCTACTCCAAGAACGACCTGTCCCTGTCGACGACCAGCCTGGCCAACTACATCGCCCTGACCTCCGGGTACACGGGCTGCGCGGCCGCCGACGGCAACGGTGTCTGCACCAGCCTCAAGCCGATCACCACGAACAAGCCGCCAAGCACCTGGCCGCAGGCGTCCAAGAGCATCTTCGAGCTGATGGGCGGACAGGCCCGAGAGTGGGCAGAGTCGATGCCGGCGCCCTGCGCGATGTCCAAAACGTCGGACTTCGTCATCAACCACTCCCCCTACCAGTACTACACGCGGACGCAGAGCACGCTCTGCCCGCAGTACGCACTGCCCTTCCCGACCGCCGCGGCCACCACCCTGTCCGCCACCTTCAACCTCGTCATCCCGAACAAGAAGGACATCATGCACCTGATGCCGAAGACCACGGTGGCGATGCGCATCCGCAACGGCGACAACTGGGCAAAGACGTTCGTCCCCCAGCTGCTCGCCTCGCCGGAGTACCAGTCGGGCGACACCGCGATCCTCATCACCTGGGACGAGGGCAACAAGAGACAGTTCCTCGTGCCGCTCATCGTGATCACGCCGTACACCCAGGCCGGGGGCGTCTCCTCGGTGGCGTACAACCACTACTCGGTGCTCAAGGGCATCCAGCAGATGGTCGGCTTCGCCTCGCCGCTCCTGGGACACGCGGCCGACCCGGGAACCGCATCGATCCGCGACGACCCGGCATTCGGTCTGAAGCCCTAGACCCGGACGCGGGGTCCTAGATGACTGATTCCGCGGGGTCGAGGCGCGCGATCCGAGAGTCCGCCCCGGTCCGCCCCGGGCCCCGCGCACCGCCGGCGTGGGGACCCGCCACGGCGGTCAACGACGCCTTCGGCCACCGGGGCGGTGACGGTGTCCCGGTCGAGACCCTCCGCAAGGTCGTGACGCGCCCACGTCCTGAGCCCCCTCCGCTGGTCTTCCCTGTGCGGGTTGGCCTGTTCCACGATCACGCGCTCACGCCCGTCACCTGGCCTGGCGCCGCGAACCGGCGGTTCGCGGCGACGGGCGCTCGGCCCCCGGTCAGCTTCCCTGGCCCATGCTCCACAGGGTCCAGATCGCCGTACGGAGCGATCGTGGCTGCTGCAGCGTCGTGACGATCGCCGCCGCAACGTCGACCGGGGAGAGCCACTCCGCGATCCGGGGGTCGTCTGCGGTCCGGCCCGCACCGACGGCGAACTCGGTACCTGTGCCTGCCGGGCAGATCAGGGTCACGCGCACACCCTGCTCGCGGAGCTCGCGGTCGAGGCCGCCAGCGAGGCCGACCTGCGCATGCTTCGTGCCGGCATAGACGGCCTCGTCCGCCCCGCCACGGAACCCGGCGACGCTTGCGACGATCACCACGTCGCCGCCACCTGCCGCGAGCATGGCCGGCAGCGCGGACCGCACGCTCCACACGGTGCCCGCGTAGTTCGTGTCCATCATCGTCGCGAGCTCCTCGTCGGTGTGGTCGAGGATGCCGCCGTACATGCCGATCCCCGCGTTCGCGACCACCGAGTCGAGGCGGCCCCAGCGGTCGACGGCTGCGGCGACAAGCCGTGCGTTGTCCGCCGGGGAGCGAACGTCCATGGTCACGCCGACGGCGTTGTCGGGGCCGAGCTCCGCGACGAGCTCCTCGAGGCGCTCGGTCCGTCGCCCGCCGAGTGCGACCTTCGCTCCCTCGGCGACGAGCAGGCGGGCGGTCTCACGGCCGATCCCGGCGGTGGCACCGGTGAGGGCGACGACAGTACCGGTCAGGTCACGAACGGCGATCACGAGAGGCTCCAAGGGCGCGGGGGCGGGTGCCAGTGTAATGTCGGGCGGCACTGGCGCGTGCGGGATCGCACTCCTCGACCGTATCGGTCAGGTCGACGGCGCGCCTAGCGGTCAGTCGCCAGGGCCTGGCGATGGCCGCGCACGCGTGGTCGCTCCTGGACAGCACCATCTGGGGGCGCGACCGGCCTGACCTCGCACGATCTCGCTGCGGCGCCGGACAAAGCTCCTCACACGACCGGTTCACTTGACCTCGGCGCGGCGGACGATCAGCAGCCCGACCACCATGGGCAGGAGGAACCACAGGCCACCCGCGGTGGCGAGGTGCTGCCACTGCTGGCTTGAGAGGCTGCCGTCGAAGAGCGGCCCTTGCGCGTAGTTGTAGTCCACCCACGGCTGCAGATCGGCAAACCAGTTCTGGTTCGCCGCCAGCAGGGCGAGCAAGGGCGGCAGGACGAGCGTGTAGACGAAGTACGTGACGATGGCGCCCGCCGAGTTGCGGATGACAAGGCCCAGCATGAAGCCGAACAGCATCCCGAGGACACTGCCCAGGACGATCAGCGTGAAGTGGGTGCCGGAGACGTTCCAGACGGGGTCCACGCCGGCGATGGCGCTCCCGACGAGGGTGCCGATCACGCCGACAACGAGGGCGATGAACATCGACACGACACCCACCGTGGTGGCTGCGAGGAACTTCGCCCCGAGCACCCGACCACGGTGGGGCACAAGGGTGAAGGTCGACAAGCCGCTCCGCTGGCTCCACTCGCTCGTCACCGCGAGGATCCCGATCATGGGGAGGATCACTGTCATCGGTGCCCCGATGGCGGCCGCGAAGTTGTCGAAGGTGAGCTGGTCGTCGGGTGCGAACGCGATGAGCGCGGCCGTGGCGAGCAGGCTCATGATGACGATGCTGGCCATCAGCCAGGAGCCCGAGCGGGTGTCCAACATCTTGCGCAGCTCCACCCCGATGATGCGGCTCAGTGGTATCCGCGCCGATGCTGTGCGGGTGCGGTCAAGGGCGGGGTGCGACTCGGAGGTCGGGGTCGTGAGGACCGTGGTGGTCATGCTGCTGCTCCTTCGCGCTGGGTGCCTGCGGTGAGCTCGAGGAACATCTCCTCGAGCCCGGCTCCGTCGGCGGCGCGGAGCTCGGTGAGGACCAGGCGTGCGGCATGCGCGATCTCGCCGACCTGGTCCGGTGAGGCATCGGTGTGCACGCTGCCGTCGGCGTGGGCCGTGAATATCAGGCCGGCGCGCCCAATCGCCAGGGCCAGGGCAGCACGGTCGCGGGCTCGCACCACGGTGCCGGCCGCTGCGAGCAGGCCGGCCTTAGTTCCCTGCGCCACGATTCGTCCGTTGCCGATGACCACCAGGTCGTCGGCGATGACCTCGATCTCGTGAAGAAGGTGGGAGGAGAGCAGGACAGTGCCACCTCGGTCGGCGTAGCCGCGCAGGAGGTCACGCATCCAGCGGATACCGGCGGGGTCCAGGCCGTTCGCCGGCTCATCCAGGATGAGCACGTGCGGGTCCCCAAGGAGGGCGGCCCCGATGCCGAGGCGCTGGCGCATCCCCAGGGAGTAGTCCCGTACTCGCCGGTCGGCCTCGTTGGGGGTGAGGCTGACCAGGTCGAGCATCTCCTGGACCCGGGTCCGGGGCAGTCCCATCGTCCGCTGGACGAGGGTAAGGATCTCCCGACCGGTGCGCCCGGCGTGCTGCGCGGAGGCGTCCAGAAGGACCCCCACCTCCGTGCCTGGGTTGGGCAGGTCGGTGAACCGGCAGCCGTCGACCGTGGCGGTCCCTGAGGTGGCGGGGGTGAGGCCGACCATGATGCGCATCGTCGTCGACTTGCCGGCGCCGTTGGGGCCGAGGAACCCGGTCACCCGGCCCGTAGCCGCGGTGAAGGAGACGTCGTCCACGGCGGTCAATCCACGCCCGTAGGTCTTCGTGAGTGATTCGACTGTGATCATGCCCACCATCGTGGCAATGACAGTCATGTGGACACATCGGGGAGACACCGGATACTCACCCTGAGGTGACCCTGATGCCGCCTCGGGGTGAGGGGAGCTCAAACGCCGACGACGTAGGCGGTGAGGAACCTGCGAGCGGACCGCTGAGCAGCGACACCACGCGCCGAAGACCGTCGCGTTGCGGCCACCCTGCGATCAAGGCGTTCCTGGACTACTCCTCCCGCGAAGACATCACCCTCGTCCCGCTCAGCCAGGGCGCCCAGGCGCCAACGATTCTGATGGCGTGATCTGGGTTTTGTGATCTGGGATCCGGGTCGGGGTGTGTTGTGTCGGGGTGTGTTGTGTCGGGGTGTGTTGTGTCGGCCGGGCTGTCCGGCTCTTCCAGTGGTGTTCTCCGGTCGCGCCCCCGTCGGGGGCTGGGTGGTCAGGTCGTGGCGGTCGGCGGTGGCCCGCATGCGGTGGTGAACAGCGCCTCCCACGAGCTGTGCCAGGGCCAGTGCTGGGGAAGGTGCAGGGTCAGCTTGCGGGCGGAGCGGGCCAGCCGGGCGGGGACTGCGATCAGGTGCCGGCGGATGCCGGCGGTGGTGGCTCGGGCGTGGAACCGGGACGCGGTCGCGCCGACGGCGCGGGCCAGGTTGAACGCGATCGCGGCCAGGACCAGCCAGGCTTCTTGTTCGTCCCGGATCGCGTTCGGGTACCGGATCGGGGTCCACGCCGACTCGGGGATGCTCGAGTTCGCCTGGAGGACGGTGGTGTTCATCGGGCGGTGACGCTGAACCTGGCGCCGCCGCGGCGTGCGGCGGCGATCACGTCGTGCCCGAAGTAGGCGGATTCGGCGCGCTTGAGGACCAGCCCGGCACCGGCGCGGTCCTTCGTGATGGCCCAGGTGGTGGCCAGCGCGTCGGCGACCAGCCGGGCCGCGCCGCGGGCCGAGTTGGTGTTGCCCTTGCGCAGCCGGGCCGGGACGCATCGCCGCCACACCGCGCCAATCGCCGCGCCCCCGTCCGCCGACGGCGGTAGGCGCTACCGCCCTGAACGCGCCGATGACGGGTGTCACCTCTTCAGCGGAGCCCCGATGAGCCAGTGGTGCCCGTAGGGGTCGACGATGCGCCCTTGGCGCAGCCCGTATGGGTGGTCGGCCACGGGGAACATGCCGCGCGCCCCGGCTGCAACAGCCTGTGCCGCGACGCGGTCAGGGTCATCCACGTCCAGCGAGATTCGGACCGTGGTGGCACCGATGGTCTCTGGACATGGCGTGTCGAGGTCGGGGGCCTCGGTGGCCAGTCCGACACGGTGGCCGGCGATCGTGAGCAGTGCAACCTGCGGTCCGTCGGGGGCCCGTATGCGTTCACCGGACTCCGTGGCCCGAACGCCTGCGTGTAGAAGGCGACGGCGTCGACATCCCTCACTGCCAGGAACGGATAGATGTCTCCCAGTTGGGAATTCTAGGTCGGCCGGAACTGCCCGGCCCGACCCGCGCAGTGACGCCCAGCTGGCGGCGGATGGATGCGCCTGATGTTGCCCCTTCCTGGAGGGACGTGGCGACTGAGGATTCGCACGCATCCCGGTGTGCCTGCTGCACAGCGACGATGGTGTCC
>CAYYCE010000131.1:6014-7492 GCA_964469635.1 uncultured Kineosporiaceae bacterium | reverse complement strand
GATGACGATGCCGGCCTGGTACATCGCCACGTGGGTGAAGGCGCCCTTGCCGGTGATGTCGCCGACCGCCCACACCCCGTCGGTCACGCGGCAACGGTCGTCGACGGGGACCGCCCGGGCATCCAGAGGGACGCCGACCGCGGCCAACCCGACCGCTGACGGGTCCGCACGCCGGCCGGTGGCGACCAGGACCCGCTCGGCCGTCACCTCCGTCCCGTCGGCCAGACGGACCACGACACCCCTGCCCGCAGCACCGTCCACTCGTGCCGCTGCGACGCCGGTGCGGACGTCGATGCCCTCGGCGGCCAGGACCTCGGCCAGGATCTCGCCGGTCTCGGGCTCCTCGAGCGGGAGCAGCCGGGGCGCGGCCTCGACGATGCTGACGTCGACGCCGAACCTGGCGAGGACCTGCCCGAGCTCGCAGCCGATCGCACCGCCACCCAGGATCACGATCGAGTCCGGCAGGACGGTCGCCTCGACGACGTGCCGGTTGGTCCAGTAGCCCGCCTGCGCCAGGCCCGGGATGGGCGGGATCGCTGCGGTGCCTCCGGTGGCGACGACGACACCGCGGCGGACGGCATACCGTATGCCGTCCACGTCGACCTCGGTCGGCGAGACGACCCGGCCGGTACCCCGCACGAACACCCCGCCCTTCCCGGTGAACCGGTCGACGGCGACGGTGTCGTCCCAGGTGTCAGTGGCCTCGGCGCGGATCCGTTGCGCTACCGGCCCCCAGTCCGGGACGACTGCTCCGACGGTTCCGGCCAGGGTGGAGACGCGTCGCGCCTCGGCAAGGCTGTCGGCGGCGCGGACCATCATCTTCGTCGGCACGCACCCCCAGTACGGGCACTCCCCGCCCACCAGCTCGCGGTCGACCCCGAGCACCAGCAGGCCGCGCTCGGCCAGGGTCCCCGCCACGTGCTCACCGCCCGGGCCCATCCCGATGACGGCAATGTCAAACGTGTCCATCCGTGAGCTCCTCGTGGTGTGCCCGGTTCCAGGAGACTCAGGAGAGCCCACCGCTGAAACCCGTCGGGCCGCACGGAGCATTCCAGGGAATCCCTACTACCCGCCCCGAAGGCCGCCGCGGCCGAGATCACCGGACGCGTGGCGTTCTGGAAGGGCGTCACCATCACCCGGTGACCCTGGCTCCGCAGACCACGCTCGGGCCGGCTGCCGGAGGGCACCCGGGTGTGGTCGGCGGATGGGGGCCGTACGCGCTGAGGAACCGGTCGCGGAAGGCGTCCATCGGCCAGACCGGAGCCCCCGGGCCGGGCTTCATGCCGTCCTGCCACCCCCATGGGGAGATCCGGTCCAGCACGGCTGGATCGTGGGCGATGATCGTGATCGGCACATCGTGGTTCGCCTGCTGACCGCTGACGATCGCGGCGGGCTGGTGGTCGCCGAGGACGACGAGCACGAGGTTGTTGTCGTGGGATCTCTGCACGAAGGAGATGAGGACGTTCAGCGAGTACTCG
>CAYYCE010000131.1:0-6004 GCA_964469635.1 uncultured Kineosporiaceae bacterium | reverse complement strand
GCCGCCGTAGTGCTCGACATAGGAAAGCAGGGCGTTCAGCGAGTACTCGATGGACTGTGCGTATGCGGCCTGTACCTGACTGGGGTCCCGCCACACGACACTCGGTGACTGGCCCCGCTCGGGCATGCCGTCGAAGATCGACCCGTCACCGAGCTGGTTCCAGTCGACCATGACGGGCAGCGGGGCCCATGGCGTGTGGCTGGAGACGAGATCGATCTCCGCCATGACCGGAGCATGGTTGGGCTTCGCGAGCTCGAGCTTCTGGAAGGTGGCCAGGGTGTACTGGTCGGGCACCGGGGCGTAGCTGAACCTCGGACCGACGTACCCGACGTTCAGGCTGTTGTAGAGCGTGTCGTAGTGATAGAACGAGGTGCCCTGCGGCCAGCCGCGGTTGTCTGCCGGCACATCACTGACCGTCCGCCACCCCGCCCGCTTGAAGGCGCCGCTGAGGGTGAGGCGGTCGCCGACAACGAGCTCGTTGTAGCGCCTCTGGTTGCTGATCCACAGGCCCGACTGCAAGGTGGAGTGGGCCAGCCAGCTGATGCCGCCGAACGTCGGTGAGGTGAGGTTGGCGCTCCGTGCCGAGAACCCGGCCGCCCGGAGCCGGCTGGTGCCGGCGTCGAGCAGGGCGTCGACCTGCGGCGAGAAGGCCGAGCCCTGGACCGCGACCTGCCCGTAGCTCTCCACGAACACCACGATGACGTCCTTGCCGCGCAGGCCGGTCAGCAGGTCGGAGCCGGGGGTGTCGCGGTATGCGTCGACCGCAGCTGCCTGCGAGAACGTCTGCTGGTCCTTGATCCCGGCGTACACCTGGCCCACCTCGTCGACGGCAAGACCGGCCGCGCTGGCCGAGGCGAACGGTGCGCTGGGCACGAACTCCACGCCGGCCACGGCGCACAGTGCCCAGACGACCCCGAGCGCCGTGACGGCCCGGAGCGAGGTGGCGCGATGCGCCCTCACGATCCGAGACAGGCGAAGGACGGACAACGGCAGGAGCACGAGGATGGCGACGGCCGCCAGCGCGGCTGCCGCCGAGGCGAGGATCGCATCAGTCCTGCCGATCGAGTCGCCGAGGAGGCTCACCGCGGAGCCGACGTAGCTCACGTCGCCTTCGGGGTCGAACGTCCGGCCGAGTGCCACGGAGAAGCCCATGTCCAGGACCTTCACGACGGCCAGCAGGCCCAGCGCTGCACCGACGGCCACCGCCGCGATCCGACCTGCCCTCGGCGGCAGCAGGAGGACCGCGCCGACGAAGATCAGCCCCTCGAGCGGGATGTGCACGAACCCACCCGGGGTCAACTTGTCGAGCTCGTTCGGGGCGACGAGGGCGAACCACACGAGCAGACAGGCCAGGACGGTGAGGGCCCGGGCGGTGGCGGCGCGCATCCCCGATCGTCGGCCCGCAGGCCGCGAGCCGCCGGCCGGGTGTTGCTCAGTGGGTGGCCGGCGAAGGCGCGTGAACATCGACAGTCCCTGCATCCGCGGCTCTCCCGTCCCGGCGGCCGTCGCACGACCTTCCTCGGGTGCCTTCCCAGTTCGATGGGGGAGGGTTCCCATAACGGATGCGGTCCGGATCCCCGTGTCGTTCAGCCCTGGTGAGTGTCGCCAGGTGCTGGGTGACGGGCTGCTCGCGCTCAAGGCGCCGGCGATGCCACAGCCACCCCACGTCGCGGCCGAACGACTCCGCAAGGAGAGCAAGCGACGCGGCGAGTACGACGGCCGTCAGGACCCGGGGCAGAACGTTCGGCACCGCAACCGTCAACGCGACGCCCTGGGTCGCGGCGACGACCTTGCGCCAGTAGCGCGGCGGCAGCGTCCTGCGCATCCACGGCAGCAGCCAGCCCGCCGCGAGGAACGCGTAGCGCGCCGCGCCGATGGCGAGCACCCAGGCGCCGGCTGAGCGGGCGACGTACACGCTCAGGACCAGCATCAGGAACGCATCAGCCTCCCCATCGAAGAGCGCGCCGAGCCTCGACTCCGTTTCGGTGCGCCGCGCTACCCAGCCGTCGACCGCGTCGAGGACGAGTGCGACCACCGCCAGCGCCACCACCGTCGTCGCCGGCGCGGGCCTCCAGTACGAGTCAGCGGTCAGCGCTGCCACGCCGCCCGCGAGCGTGACTCGGGTGAGCGTCACCACGTCGGCCGGCCCCAGCTGGTCGGCGCCGAAGCGGGCGAGTCCGCGAGCCAGCAGCGCGCTGATAATGACCCCGCAGGCGGTACCGGCGACCCAGCCGGGGCCGTTGAGGCCGACCGTCCCAGCGAGGGTGGCGAGCAGCGCGAGCTGGGCGAGCAGCCCGGTCACCGGGCCGGTGTGGTTGGTACGCACGGCGCCCTCCGTATCCGCAATGGCACGTACCCAGTACGAGAGCAACGGTGGTTCGGTTCATCGCGGGTCGAACTGCGGCTGAGGCAGTTGTCACGCGCATGCCGGTCACCCGGGCGCTCGAGAAGGGTCCTGGCTGTCTGCGCTCGGCTTGTCGGTCCCCGCGAAGGCATGTGCAGCAGGACCCGGCGATCGGCCCGGCCCTCGGGCCTGCCTGAACCGTTCGCAGCGCGCCACCGTGTCTGTTGGGTAGGTGGGTACCACGGGAGACACCGTGGCCCGGTCATCCGGGGTCGGTGGGAAGGGGAGGCCGAAGATGGTCATCTGTGTGCCCCCGGAACAGCCGTGAGGCAGGACGAGCGCGTTCCGTTCGTCCAGGCTCTACAGAGAGCTCGCTCGGCGGCGTACGCCCCCGGGGAGTTCATCGGGCAGGAGAGCTTCATGCGCGCCCGAGAGATCGGGGCGCTGGCGCGTGCCGCCGGCATCGTCTCCGGGGTCTCCGTGCTGGACCTGTGCTGCGGAGTCGCCGGGCCTGGACGGTTCATCACCCAGGAGCTGGGTTGCGCCTATCTCGGGGTGGACTCCAGCTCCAGCGCCATCGATATCGCGCGGGTGAGCGCAGGTGACGTTCCCTGTCGTTTCGAGGTTGCCCAGGTCCCCCCGGTCCCTCGCGGACCGTTCGACGTGGTGCTCCTGCTCGAGACCATGCTCGCCTTTCCGGACAAGCAGACGCTGCTTCAGGAGGTGTCGCGGGCACTCACGACCGGCGGTCGGTTCGCCTTCACCGTGGAGGAGGGCTTCCCCCTCACGACGGCGGAGCGAGAGAGGATGCCCGACGCCGACACGGTCTGGCTCACCCCGCTGCCAGAGATGCTCACCGGCTTGGATCAGGTCGGGATGGTTGTCCGTTGGCGGGAGGACTGCAGTCAGTCCCACCGTGCCATCGTGGATTCACTGATCAACGCGTTTGTCGCCGATGCGACCGACATCGCCGCGCAGATCGGACCTCGAGCACTGGAGGAGCTGCTGGCCGCCCACCGGATCTGGAGCGACTGGCTGCGGGAGGGGCGAGTCCGCAAGCTCGCCGTCGTGGCCGAGAAGACGGACGCCTCCTGAACGGTCATGATGGCAGCGGCCCGGGCAGGCAGCAGACCCAACCCCTGAGCGCCGAAACGCGCCTCGTGGCCCGGGTGGCCGGGTGGCCCGGGTGGCCCGAAGCCGAGCCGGGCCGTCAGGCGCGCCGGAGGCGAACGGCGCGGTGGAGACCCGGACCGTCCTGTCGCACACCAGCGTCGCGACCACGGAGGCGATGGGGTCCACGCTGGTCCCCGCCGCCGGCGGCGGGATGACCAGGCGCCGCACGGTCACGGTGATCCGTCCGTCCGCGCGCACCCAACCCTGCTCGGTCCGTTGACCCAGGAGGTGGCATCAGGTTGGACGCCGGCCATCGTCGGGCTGGCCGGCGCCGGCATACTGCCCACCAGCTTGGCTCGCAGCACAGAGTGCCTTTCGCTTCTCTTCGTGAGCCGAGCGGCTGCCTATCACGGTCCCGGCCGCCCTCTCCACCTCCCCCACGCCGAGCCCGGCGACGACGCGGGCGGCCTGCGCGTGACGCGGACCGCCGAGCCTGGCGATGACAGGGCCGGAGCGACCCGCGGTCCGACGACCCAGCCCGCAAAGGGCGGGCCGGGCACAGGGACCTCGGCTCCGGTGCATCCGCGTCGGGTCTTCGTCCAGCTCCTTGCGGGGGTGATCGCGGTTGGCGTCGTCCAGCCGGCGTTCACCGACCCGCCGGCCCTGCGGAGACCCGCCGGCCCTGCGGGCGTTCGACGCCAGGGTGCGGGAGAAGGTGGTGCGCAGCGACAACGGGCCGCACGGCTCCAACCCTCGGTGGAGGCCTCCGCGGGACGGGCGGCATACCGGGTGGCCGAGGAGCGCCTGCGCAACGCGGTCCAACACGCGGGATGGGCGACGGTGGCCATCTCGCTGTACCGGGCGTCCTCAAGTGCCGCGGACAGCGCTGCCGATGAGCCGGTCCGATGGTCTGATGTCCGCGGGTCAGGGCCGGCGTACGCCCCGCAGGCAGAGGTAGCCCACCATCCACAGCTCACCGATGGTGGCGGGGATGGTGAGCAGGGTGACGGCGAGGCCGGCGTCGGGGAGCAGGTAGCTGAGCAGCGCGTTGGCGACGTAGCCCACGCCGCCGATCATCAGGATCCAGCCCAGCAGGCTGTGCATCCAGCCGGAGCGCCGGGCGAGCCAGCCCATCGGGATCAGCCAGAGACCGAAGAAGATCCCGCCGATGATCCACAGGTGACCGCTGACGACGTACAGCAGCTGCGCGGTGGCGGCCGCGCCGCCGCTGACGGTCAGCGAGGCGTTCTGGCTGACGTCGAGCGCGGTCGCGAGCATGGCGGCGCTGGCGAGGATCGTCACGGCGTTGACCAGGCCGAACCCGGCGACCGAGCCGGCGGCGACCGCGTTGACGCTGTTGAAGAGGCGGTAGAACCACAGCGCGACGAGCGCCTGGGTGATCACGACGCCCATCTCCATCACGACGCCCAGACGCGCCAGGGACTCGTGCCGGGTCAGGTTGGCCAAGGTCGCGCCGGGGTCGTCGGCGACGAAGAGCTGGTTGCGGATCAGCATGAAGCCGAGCAGGCCGGTGACGGCCAGCCCGAGGTAGAGCAGGCCGGTCGTGCGGGCGGTGTGGACCAGCTCGGGCGTGGTCGCCTCGGGTCGGGAGCTGGTGGTGGCGGTGGTCATGGGGGCCTCCCTCTCTGAACCTTACCCCGTAAGGCTCTCATACATTGTAAGATCGACGCAAGAGGCAAGGAGGTGGCCGTGACCACAGGGTCGGTGCGTACGCCGCTCAGCCGGGAGCGCGTGCTCGCTGCCGCGATGGCACTGGCCGACGCCGAGGGCCTGTCCGCGCTGACCATGCGCCGGCTCGCCGCCGACGTCGGCGTCGAGGCGATGTCCCTCTACTACCACGTGCCCGGCAAGGAGGGTCTCCTCGACGGGCTCGCCGAGGCTGTGCTCGTCGAGATCAGCGCTGCGGTCGCGGCTCGGGTGACGGCCGACGACGACTGGCCCACGGCGCTGCGCCACCGCTGCCTCGCCGCCCGCGACGTGATGATGCGTCACCGTTGGGCGCCGGGCCTGCTCGGCTCACGCTCGAGCATCCCTGCGGGCCTGTACCCCTACTACGAGGAGATCCTGGCGACGATGATCCGCGGCGGCCTGAGCTACCACCTCGGCCACCGGGCCATCCACGCCCTCGGCACCATGGTCCTCGGCTTCACCCAGGAGCTGTTCAGCCCCGTCTCCGACGGCGGCACCATGGACGAGGAGGCCGCCGAAGCTGAGCTCGCCGCCATGGCCGCCGCCCTGCCCCACCTGACCGCGATGGTCGCCTCCGAGGTCCACGACAACGACGAGGACCCACTCGGCTGGTGCGACAGCCAGAACGAGTTCGAGTTCACGCTGGCCTTGTTGCTGGACGGGTTGGCCAGGGCTGCTGAAGGCTGAGCGGACCGGCGGGGAGATCCCGCATTGCGTCCTCCGCCCTGATCCGGCTGGTTGTCACGGTCGGGATCACGTTCGTAGTTGACGGCACCGTTCCCGCCCTGGTGCTTGGTTCAGACCCCGGGCGTGCCGTCGCTGAGAGCGTCGTCCTGA
>CAYYCE010000130.1:0-7540 GCA_964469635.1 uncultured Kineosporiaceae bacterium | reverse complement strand
CGGCACCACGTAGACGGGCGGGGTGACGTGCCGCAGGTCCATCGGCCGCTGCCGCAGCCAGCGCCGGGTGCCGGGGCCCTCGAAGCCCGCGTAGCGCTGCTCCAGCGTCGGCAGTGCCTCGGGGGAGGGCACGCCGACCGGCATCGGTTCGGCGTGGTCGATCCCGTCCGCGGGTACCTGGAACGAGGCGGCCAGCGTCAGGATCACCCGCCCGAACTGCATCGCCTGGACCCGTCGCACCGAGAAGGACCGGCCGTCCCGCAGCCGCTCCACGGAGAAGGTGATGGGTTCGGTGTCGTCACCGGCCCGCAGGAAGTAGGCGTGCATCGAGTGCACCGGGCGGACGTCGCCCACGGCGTCGACGGTCCACTGGGCCGCGACCAGCGCCTGGGCGAGCACCTGGCCGCCGTAGACCCGCCGCCAGGGCTGCGGCTGGCTCAACCCGACGAAGGTGTCCTCGCCCTGTTCCGGAACCGGATCCAGGTCCAGCAGCCCCAGGAGGACGTCGATCGTCCCCGACGGCGCGGCGTCGTCCACGCTGACGTGATCGATGCCGACGCTCTCGCCGCCCCCGTCACTCTGCTGGTCGCTCACAGGGTCCCCAATCTGCTGGTACCGACCGGGCGTCGGTGACCAAGCCATCATTCAACCCTTCGTGACCCGATGACAGAATCCGTCCGACGAACCACGCCAGGAGGCGATCATGCGACGGACGATCTTCGACGAAGAACATGAGGCGTTTCGCGCCTCGGCTCGAGAGTTCCTCGACCGGGAGGTCAGGCCGCGGCATGAGGAGATGATCGCCGACCGGGCGATCCCACGTGACGTCTGGTTGGAGGCGGGCAAGCAGGGCTTCCTCGGCCTGGCGATCCCGCAGGAGTACGGCGGCGGCGGCGTCGGCGACGACTACCGGTTCGCCACGGTCTGGGCCGAGGAGCTCTCGGCGGTCTCGGCCGCCTTCAGCTCCTGCTTCGGCATCCACGGCGACGTGGTGGCCCCCTATCTGACCGAGTTGACCACCGAGGAGCAGCGGCAGCGCTGGCTGCCCGGGTTCTGCACCGGCGAGATCGTGACGGCTATCGCCATGACCGAGCCCAGCGGCGGCTCCGACCTCGCCGCACTCAGGACCACGGCGGTGCGCGACGGCGACGCCTGGGTGCTCAACGGCTCGAAGACCTTCATCACCAACGGCTGCAGCGCGGACCTGGTGGTCGTCGCGGCCCGGACCGGTCCGGCCCAGGGCGCCAAGGGGATCTCGCTGTTCGGCGTCGAGACCGGCATGGAGGGCTTCACCCGCGGTCGCAAGCTGGACAAGGTCGGCCAGGACGAGTCCGACACCGCCGAACTGTTCTTCGACAACGTTCGGGTGCCCGAGGACAACCTCATCGGCGAACTCGACCGCGGCTTCATCCACATGATGGAGCGGCTGCCCCAGGAGCGGATCGGTGCCGCGGTGTGCAACCTCTCCCACGCCGCGGCGATCCTGGAGGAGACCATCCAGTACACCAAGGAGCGCAAGGCCTTCGGCCAGGCGATCGGCACCTTCCAGTACAACAAGTTCACCATCGCCGAACTGGTCACCAAGATCGAGGTCACCCAGGCGTTCGTGGACCAGTGCGTCATGGCGCACTCCGCCCGCGGGCTCAGCGCGGTGGACGCCGCCAAGGCCAAGTGGTGGACTGCACAGGTGCAGAACGACGTCCTCGACGTCTGTGTGCAGCTGCACGGCGGCTATGGCTTCATGAACGAGTACCGGGTGGCCCGCGCCTGGCGCGACGCCCGCGTCACCCCGATCTGGGCCGGCTCCAACGAGATCATGAAGGAACTCATCGGTCGGGATCTCGGGCTGTGAGCCCGGCCACGACGACGGCCGGCAACCGCTTCGAGGGCCGAGTCGCCCTGATCACAGGGGCCAGCCGCGGCATCGGGTTCGGGATCGCCGCCCGACTGGTGGCCGAGGGCGCCCGGGTGGTGATCACCGCGCGCGGCAGGCAGGCCCTGGACGACGCCGTGGCCACCCTGGGCGGGTCGGGGCGTGCGCTCGGGGTCGCGGGGCGGGCCGATGATCCCGAGCACCGCACCGCGGCCGTGGGGGCCGCGGTCTCGGCCTTCGGGGGGCTTGACGTCCTGGTGAACAACGCCGGGATCAACCCGGTCGCCGGGCCGCTGCTGGAGACCCCCGAGCCGGCGCTGGCCAAGACCTTCGCCGTCAACGTCGGTGCGACGATCGCCTGGACCGCCGCGGCCGTCGCGGCCGGTCTGGGACGGCGTGACGGCGCCGCCGTGGTCAACGTGGCCTCGGTCGCCGGCCTCGCCCCGTCCCCGCCGCTCGGCGTCTACGGTGCGAGCAAGGCGGCCCTGATCCACGTCACCTCCGAACTGGCCGTCGAACTGGCCCCCGCCGTCCGGGTCAACGCGGTGGCCCCGGCGGTGGTCAAGACCGCCTTCGCCGCCATGCTCTACGAGGGTCGCGAGTCCGAGGTGAGCGGCGGGTACCCGCTCGGCCGGCTCGGCGTCCCCGAGGACGTCGCGGCCGCCGTCGCCTTCCTGGCCGCCCCGGAGGCCTCGTGGATCACCGGCCAGACCCTGGTAGTGGACGGCGGTGCCCTGCTCACGGGAGGTTTGGCCTGACGTCACCACACGAGCAGGGAGGCGATGTGCGGTGAGCACCATGTCGGAGGCGGTCCCGGCCACCATGGCGGCCTGGCAGGTCGAGGAACTGGGTGAGCCGGCCGAGGTGATGCGGCTGCGCGAGATCCCGGTGCCAACCCCAGGCCCGGAGCAGGTCCTGGTGGCGGTCGGCTCCGCGGCGCTGAACTTCCCCGACGTCCTGCTGGCCCGTGGGCACTACCAGGAGCGCCCGCCGCTGCCGTTCACCCCAGGGGCCGAGCTCTGCGGCCAGGTGGTCGCCGTCGGTGACGGGGTCTCACCGTACGGGGTGGGGGAGCGGGTCGTGGGCACGACGGTGCAGCCGCACGGCGCCCTGGCGGGTTATGCACTGTGCCCGGCGGGCGACGTGCACCCCGCCCCGCCGGAACTGGACGACGCGCACGCCTCGGCCCTGCACATCGGCTATCAGACGGCGTGGTTCGCGCTCTACCGGCGGGCGGGCCTGCGGGTGGGCGAGCGGGTTCTGGTCCACGCCGCGGCCGGGGGCGTGGGCGGCGCGGCGGTCCAGCTCGCGGTGGCCGCCGGGGCCCGCGTGATCGGCGTGGTGGGCGGTGCCGACAAGGCCAAGGTCGCTCGTCGGCTCGGCTGCCACGCCGTGATCGACCGCGAGGCCGAGGACGTGATCGAGCGGGTCCGGGAACTGACCGACGGGCGTGGCGTCGACGTCGTGTTCGACCCGGTCGGCGGGGCCGCCTACGAGGCGTCGACCAAGGTCATCGCCTTCGAGGGCCGCATCGTGCTGGTCGGCTTCGCCAGCGGCAAGATCCCCACTCCGGCGCTCAACCACGCCCTGGTGAAGAACTACTCGGTGCTGGGGTTGCACTGGGGGCTGTACCGGTCGCGGGCCCCCGAGCTGGTGGCCCGCTGCCACGAGGACCTGTGCCGGCTGACCGCGGCAGGGGCGATCCGGCCGGAGGTCTCGCAGTGGCTGACGATGGCCGAGGCCGCCGACGGGTTGCGACGTCTGGGGGCGGGGCTGACCACCGGCCGGCTCGTGGTCCGGCCCGGCTGACCCGCCGCGGGGCCGAGGTGGGGACGGGGTGGGACGGCCGGGGTGAGGACGGCGGTGAAGACCCCTCCCCCTCACCGACGTCCGCCCCTCGGTCTTAGTGGGACTCCGAGGGTCTATTCGCGCAGAGCCAGCAGATCGTTACAGGCGATCACGAGGAGGTGTCGAGCGGATCGGTCCGATCACCCCTCGCGCTGGTTGACCAGGCTGATGGCGGCCCGTTCCAGGTAGTCCCACAGCATCGCGGCCTGCGGGGCGGGCAGCCGCAGTTCCTCGACGGCCGTCCGCATGTGGGACAGCCAGTGGTCACGGGCCGTGGGGCCGACCGGGAACGAGGCGTGGCGCATCCGCAGCCGGGGGTGCCCCCGCTGCTCGCCGTAGGTGGTGGGGCCGCCCCAGTACTGCTCCAGGAACATCCGCAGCCGTTCCCTGGCCGGCCCGAGATCCTCGCCCGGGTACATCGGGCGCAACACCTCGTCGGTGGCCACCCCCTCGTAGAACCGGTCCACCAGGCGGACGAACGTGTCGTGTCCGCCCACGAGGTCGTAGAAGCTGCCGGTCTCCTCGGGATTCACCCCGCCATTCTCACCCATGGGCGGTCGGCGCCCACGGCCGCTCCCCCGACGGTCGTCCTTCAGGAGTCGTCCTGCGGCTGCGGTCCCGGGCCCGGTCCCGAGCCGGACCCGGGGCCCGTGCGGGACCTGGCCATCACCACGGTGCTGGCCGCGTGGGCCACCAGGATGCCCGCCTCGTCGAACCCGGCCTTGATCCGCCGTCGCAGCTCGCGGGCCACCTTCCACTGCTCGAGCGGCTCGGTCTTGACCACCAGACGGATCACCACGCCGTCCGCCGAGACCTGTTCCACGCCCCACACCTGCGGTTCCTCCTGGAGCAGCGACCCGTACTCCGGGTCCCGGCCCAACTCCAGCGCGACGTCCAGCAGCAGGTGCTCGGCGCGGGCGACGTCCTCGCCGTAGGCGATCGCCACGTCCAGCACGGCCCGGGCCCAGCCCTGCGAGGAGTTGCCCACGCGCTGCACCTCGCCGTTGCGCACGTACCAGACGGTCCCGTTGACGTCGCGCAGCCGGGTGACCCGCAGGCCGACCGCCTCCACCACGCCGCTGGCGTCCCCGAGGTCGACCACATCGCCGACGCCGTACTGGTCCTCCGTCATCATGAACAGCCCGCTGATCACGTCCTTGACCAACGACTGGGCGCCGAAGCCCACGGCCACCCCCACGACCGAGGCGCTGGCCAGCAGCGGCGCCACCGGTACCGAGGTCAGCTCCAGACAGGTGAGTGCGACCACACCGCCCACCACGGCGGTGGCCAGGCTCTTGAGCACCGAGGCGATGGTGCGTGCCCGCTGCTCACGCCGGTCGGCGAGCAGGGCCGAGCTGACCACGCGGGCGGTGGCCTGCGGCAGCCGGTCGTCGATGCGGGCAAGGCCGGCGGTGCCCTCGGCGATCCCCCGGCACACCCGGTCGATCACCCGGTGCAGCACGTGCCGAGCCACGACACCGACGACGACGACCGCCAGGATCTTCGCGGGCACGTCGAACAGCGGCTCGGCCCAGGTCCCGTTCCAGGGCCAGGCGATCCTTCCGAACAGCTCGATCGCGGTCACGGCAGCTCCAGGCCGGTCTCGTGGGCGGCGAAGGCCAGTGTCTCGGCCGACAGCGCGATGCTGCGGGACAGGGATCGCCCGGCGTGTCCGACGTCCCGCTCGGCCCGCAGCAGGATCGGGCGGTCCCGGGGCGGGTCAGCGGTGGCGTGCTGCAGCGCCGCGCACAGTTTGCGCGCGTGCAGCGGGTCGACCCGCGAGTCGCCGTCGAAGACGGTGAACAGCACGGCGGGGTAGCGCAGGTTCTCGCGCACGTTGTGGTATGGGGAGTACTCCAGCAGCCACTCCAGTTCCTCGGCGATCTCGGCGGACCCGTACTCGACGTTCCAGGTGGCCCCGAGACCGAATCGCTCGTAGCGCACCATGTCGAGCAGCGGTGCCGAGCAGACCACGGCCCGGTAGAGCTCCGGACGGCGGGTGAGCGCCGCCCCGACCAGCAGCCCGCCGTTCGAGCCGCCGCTGATGCACAGCAGATCGCTCGTGGTGATCCCGGTGGCGATCAGGTGTCCGGCGGCCGCCTCGAAGTCCTCGAACACGTGGTGCTTGTTCGCGAGCATCCCGTCCCGGTGCCAGTCCTCGCCCTCCTCGCCGCCGCCGCGCAGGCCGGCGACGGCGTAGACACCGCCCGACTCCACCCAGGTGGCGATGCTCGCCGAGAAGGCCGGGGTCTGCGACACGCCGAAGCCGCCGTAGCCGTAGAGGATCGTCGGCGCGGGGACCTCGTGGCCGGTCGGCGCACCGCGGATGACGAACATCCTCACCGTGGTGCCGTCGGCCGAGGCGAAGGCCACCTGCTCGGTCCGGATCGTCACCGACGGTACGGCACCGGGCGGGGTGGCCTCGAGTTCGACCCGGCCGGTGCGGTGGTCGTACCGGTAGATGTGCTGCGGAGCGGTGTGGTCGCCGTACCCGAACCAGATCTCGGGGCCGCCCTCGGGGCGCTCGATCAGGCCCCCCACGCTGCCCAGACCGGGCAACACCACCCGGCCGCGGCCACCGTCCTGCCGCCGCCCGGTGTCCAGGTCGTGCACGGTGACCTCGCTGACCGCGTGGCGCCGCCAGGAGGCGAGCAGCATCGGGGCGTCGAGTTCGGGTCCGTCCACGATCGCCGTGTCGGACAGCACCGTGCCCTCCTTCCGAGAGCCCGCGAGCAGGGTCCGCCAGGTCTCGGGTCCCGGATCGTGCGGATCGGTGACCGCCAGCCGCCCCCTGGGCTCGTCGAGGTCGGTGGCCACGTAGAGGCGGCCGTCACGGCCCACGCCGGCCCCGGTCTGCGCGTCCAGGCCGACGGCCACGGGCACCAGCCGCGGATGCTCGAGGTCGCCGTCGGAGATGTCTGCGATCCACAGGTCGTTGCGCGGCGCCGTCCCCGTGGAGGCCGAGACCAGCAGCCAGTTCCCGTCCCGGGACACCCCCACCCCGTAGTAGTCGCGCAGGTCCCGCCCCGCCCCGAAGATCTCGGTGTCCTGGTCCGGATCGGTGCCCAGCCGATGCAGCCAGACGCGGCGGTGGTACTGCTCCTCGCCCTCCGGTACCCGCTCGGGCGGTAGCCGGCGCACGTAGTAGTAGCTCGCCCCGCCCGGCAGGAACGCGACGGGGGAGTAGCGGGCCCGGTCGATCGGTCCGTCGACGAGCTCGCCGGTGGCCACGTCCATCACCCGCAGCACGCTCTCCTCGGTCCCCCCGACCGAGACCTGGTAGGCCAGCAGCCGTCCCTCCTTGCAGGGCTGCCAGGAGTCCAGTGTGGTCAGCCCGTCGGGGTCGATCTCCATCGGGTCGATCAGCACCCGCTCGTCGGGGTCGTGCACCAGCAGGACGGCGTGTTCGCCGCCGGGGTCGCGGCGCATCCGGAAGCGGCGCTCACCCCGCCAGATCGGGACGCCGATCATGCCCGACGAGAGGAGTTCGCCCAGCCGGCGGGTGAGGTGCTCGCGGCCGGACCAGGTGGCCGACCGCTCGGCGTAGAGCGCGTCCTGGGCCCTCGACCAGGCGGTCGTCGGCTCCGCCGTGGCGTCCTCCAGCCACCGGTACGGATCGGCGACCCGGTGCCCGTGCAGCGTCTCGACGAGATCGGAACGCGCCGCGGTGGGGTAGTGGGGAGGCCGGCCGGGACGAGGTGACGGCCCCGGTGGACGCGGTGCTGCAGCGGGGCTTCGCGGCCGCGCAGGGGCCCATGAAGCCCTTCGGGGAACTGACGCAGCGCTTCGACGCCCTGCTGGCGCAGAGCGCCACCCACA